>JAHDHZ010000084.1 GCA_020631045.1 Flavobacteriales bacterium
CTAAAAGTATCCCTCCACCCACTTAAATTTAACAGAAAAAATAATGTTCAACGCCTTTTGATAGTAGTAGGTTTTTGAGCATCAATTGAGCATGAGGCTCTGCAATAGAAACAATGTGCTGTTGGTTTTTATGAAAGTGTAGCGTTTTATAATCTTGTAAAACAGAGCTGTAAATTTGCTTACCAATTTTTTTAGGATTATCACATACCCATGTTAAATTCACTGCTTGATCGTTGAGTTTTTGAGCGATAAACTTTCCTTTTTTACCTGCTCCCCACAAGACAATTTCTTTGGTCTTGTCTAGATCTAAATCAATAAAATAATTGGTTTTTAGCTCTAAGAAACGATTGTCGGCATAATGTTCGTGTGTACGCGAAGTACGGGTATTGTAATCTCTCCAATAGTGCAAGACTTGGTCAACAGCCTTCACCTTTAACTTATGTTTGTACATGCGAAATACCAACTCATAATCTTCTGGATACACCTCAGCGTTAAATCCACCGATCTGATCAAAGGTATCTTTATGCATCATCCAACAGGGCGAGGCAATTACACATTCTTTATAAATCTCTTGAAAATGAGTATGTGAATCACATAAGTTATTTAACCACTTTTCGTACTTTTCGTATCCATCACCAATAGGTCGATCTGCAAAGTACTTGACTTTAGCTGTTGCCACTGTATTGATTTGTGAGCCTTGTAAACCAGCCAATAGTAACTCTAACTTTTGCTCATGCATCACATCATCAGAATCCATACGAGTAATGTAATCACCAGTTGCCTTCTTATACCCTGTTTGCAAGGCCTGAATAATCCCTGATCCTTGATTGTCTAAAACTTGTACACGAATGTCTTTTTGAGCGTACTCAAGGGCAATTAATTTGCTGTTGTCTGTTGAGTGGTCATTGATTAAAATCAATTGCCAGTTATGATGACTCTGAGTAAGTACAGAGTTGATCATTTCTCTTAGAAATAAACCCGTATTTTTAAATGGTGTTAATATCGAAATCATTAAAGTTTATATATCTTTAATATCATAATATTAAACTATGAAAACAACATTTCTAACGCTGTTTTGCTTTTTTATTTCATTTGCTTTTTTAGCTCAAGATTATAGCAATGCCGTTGGCTTTAGAGGGGGATTATCAAACGGATTAACTTTTAAACATTTTTTATCTGCTGATCATGCAGCAGAGTTAATTCTTGTTTCAAGGTGGAAAGGTATTGGCATTACAGGCTTATATGAAATTCATAAAAGTATTAAAAACTCAAAGACCTTTAAATATTACTATGGGGGTGGAGCACATCTTGGGTTTTGGGATGGAGAAAATGTAAAATGGGGTACTCAAGAATCTTATACAGTAATCGGAGTTGATGGAATTTTAGGAATTGAATATTGTTTTCAAAGCATTCCTATAAATCTAAGTTTAGATTGGAAACCAGCTTTTAACTTAGTAGGGCACCAAGGATTTTGGGGCGATGATGGAGCTTTATCTATACGGTACATGTTTTAAATAAAACTAATATATTGTTGATATTATAAACAAGTTTTTAACAACCCTAGGTCTTCTGAGTAAAGAGTTGTTATACTTGCTGAAACACTTAAAACTAATACAATGAAAAAATTAAGCTTATTTGTAGGATCTATTGCTTTATGTTTAACTTCTTTTGCTCAGCTTAGGGTAGGATTAAGCGGCGTATACGCTACTGAAATCGATCAAATTGCTCCAAGATTAAATGTAGCATACGGCCTTTCTGAAACTTTTGAAGTAGCTGCTAACTTAGATTGGTTCTTTGAAAATGATTTTGGAGTATCATACCAAATGTTTGATATTGATGGGCATTACCTTTTTGGATTCGATAAATTAAATGTTTATCCTTTAGCTGGATTAAATATTTTAAGAGCAACTGCTACCTTTTTTGGTCAAAAAGAATCTAATTCAGAATTGGGATTAAACGTAGGTGCAGGAGCTAGAATTCCTATTTCTGACAAAGCTTCAATTGTACCTGAGATAAAATACACACTTATTGAAGGAGAAAATTATGCTAGATTAGGACTAGGAGTACACTTCAATCTTTAACAAAAGAAGATTATAAATATCTAAAGATTAAGGCTCCAAGTGGAGCCTTTTTTGTTACTTCTCTATCCAATCTCCGCCTGCTTTAATCAAGTCAATTAACGCATCTACTGCCTTTTCTTCAGCAATGTTACGCTCAACAACTTGTTTCTCTTTGTATAAAGTGATTTTCCCAGGCCCCGTACCCACATATCCATAATCAGCATCGGCCATTTCACCAGGGCCATTGACAATGCAGCCCATAATACCAATCTTCACGCCCTTTAAGTGGTCAGTGACTGCTCTGATTTTAGCTGTTGTTTCAGTTAAATCAAAGAGGGTTCTACCACATGAAGGGCAAGAGATGTATTCAGTTTTTGAAATCCTTGAACGCGTGGCTTGTAGAATTCCAAAGGCAATACTATTTACCCGATCTTTAGGTGTTTTGCCTTCATCAGCAATAAAAATTCCATCACAAAAACCATCGATTAACAAACTGCCTAAATCAATACTTGCCTGAACCATCAAGTCTTCTTCTTTTTCAAAGGCATAAGCCCTTCCACCCAAAACAGGCACCTGGCAATTCTTTTCTAGCAACAAATTAAAAATTTTGCGTTGTTCTTGAATTTGATTCTCTTTGGCATAAGTGTCGATCAACAATACTGCTGTAGAATCTTGATTTAACGCTTGTATAAAGGCATCATCAAAATCTTCTAAACAGGCATATACTAAATTGAACTTAGGAGACTTTTCTGTTGTACCCAAAAACTCTTGTGGGCTTAACATCGGATAATGCCCCATCTTATCTTTTTGAGTCAACCACTGCTTATGGTTTTGAATGACACCTAAAGTACCTGGAAGCTCAAAATCAATTTTTTGCTCACCGACAAACACATAATCTGCCGCCATATCAGCAATGGTAAACTTGTCTGTTTGCTTGTTGTATAAATATCCTACAGCAAAAAGTGAGGCAGGTGTAATCTGCTCTTTTAAACTATAATCTGCTATTACCACAGGTACTTGATTGCCTCCAATATTCAACACAGGTTGAGTTTCTCTTCTTGTATATTCAAACGGATTAATCTGATACCCTTCGAAGCTTTTTGAATCAACTCGCCCTGTTCTTAGTGCGTTGAAAGGAGCAATGATTTTCTGTGCCACCGGAATCTCTGCCTCTGGTTTTTCAGTCAATGAAACTCTTACAGTATCACCTA
>JAHDHZ010000038.1 GCA_020631045.1 Flavobacteriales bacterium
CAAACATTGCAGGCACTACCAGAGACGCCATTGAAGATGAGTTTAACATCAATGGAGTGTTATTTAGAATGATTGACACTGCCGGCATTAGAACTACTGAAGACAAAGTAGAGCAAATAGGCATTGAAAAGACTTATGAGAAACTTAGACAAGCCTCTATTGTTTTAAATCTTAAAGACCATCAAAATGATTTTGCCATTGACCAAAACCATCTTGAACCCCACCAAGAATGCATTGATGTGATCAACAAAATAGACATAAAAACAGCAATAGCGAAAGGGCTGCATATTTCTGCGCAAACCAATCAAGGCATTGATGCTCTAAAATCAGCCTTATATGAAGCTTCTGGCGCCTCAAGTTTAAACAATCATGATTTAGTGATCACCAATCAACGCCATTTTGAAAGCCTTGAAAAGACTTCTGTAAAACTTCAAGATGCTCTAAATGGTTTAAGTCAAGAGCTGTCTAGTGACTTAATAGCACTTAGCATGCGATCAGCTTTACATCACATATCAGAGATTACCGGTGAAATTTCAACAGATGATTTATTAAGCAATATCTTTTCTAGATTTTGCATCGGTAAATAGCTTTATAGTCCAATTTTTCATAGTGTTAATACGCATTTTACAAGTTTATTTAAAAATAAATTTGACTCGCATTTGATCAACTTCTACCTTCAGGGTCTTAAATTTTAATTTTTTAAACACATGTTAAACAATAAACTAAACATAAAAACATTCGTTTTTAGCACTTTATGTGTTTTTTTAGGATTAACTATTTTTTCTGTTTCAAGCTGTTCACAGCCAGATGACCCAAAAGATGAAGTGCCTAGTGAGCACCCGAATAGTTTATTCAAGTATTTTCGTGCTGGTTTTATTCAAAACAATAGTGATTTTGACTGGCAAGATTCATCATATATTTTCGCTGTTGCAAAAACCAATACAGCTGTACTCTCTGTGGTTGAATCTCAACTTAATTTACCTAAAAATGAAAGAACTTTAATTCCTGGCGGAAAAATCTTGCAAGGTGATGGCGGATTCAACTTTAATGCATCTCACAAGTTTAAGTGGCATTTAGATCCAACTCAGGTAGAACTTTCTGAAACTTGGTTTGAAGTATGTGATGGCGCTGCTTACGGAGATGTAGACAACGATATCGACACTTGGTTAAATCAAGTTGAAAGCTTTTGTGGATGGACGTACATCGTACACGAAGAACTGAGCGTTGAAGAAGTTGAGAATCTTAAAAAACTTTAACAATAAAGATTAAGATCTTCAAAGAATTACTTAAAAAAACAAGAAAAAGACAAGCTTTAAGCTTGCCTTTTTTTATATAACTCTACAAGTAAAAGCCTTGTTTTAGTATGCTTACATTGCCCACTTTATCAGTAACCTGCAATTTAATTTCATGCTTGCCTTTTTCTACAGGAAAATACTCATCAACTGTGTAGGTTAATCGCTTTTTCTTATACTCATATTCAAACAACACCCATTTGCCATCGATATACCCCTTGTAATTTTGAATACCTGATAGGTTATCGGCAATCTTAAAAACCAATTGTTTCGCCCCTGCAATATTTGCCCCTGATTTGAACGATTTATTGGTGATCACAGGCGGTTTTTCATCACTCACCAATACATATTTACCCAAATACTTGGTCTTGGTAGAAAAATAGCCATTTGAATAATTGGTGCGGTTAAAATATACGCCACCATCTAATTCTGCGATATAGGTTTTTGAGCGCAATTTAGCATCTATGCCAGGGTCTTTGATCGAAAGGGTCATGCGTTTGTGCAAAGGCACATATTTATCATGAATGTTATACACAGCTGATTTGTAATAAGGCTTTTTTAAACTACTGTCTTTTGAAACATAAAAGTCAACATCTTTATACAGCGCATATTTTGGTAAAGCCACCATTACTTCTTTATTGTCAAATGAATTGTATTGATTGTAGGCAAAGCTTTTAGGGGTGGATGTTGAAAAGGTTTGATTGGTAGATTTTACCATAAAATT
This sequence comes from Flavobacteriales bacterium, assembly GCA_020631045.1. Lineage (GTDB taxonomy): Bacteria > Bacteroidota > Bacteroidia > Flavobacteriales_G > JALEGO01 > JAHDHZ01. The sequence continues at coordinate 2,017 of JAHDHZ010000038.1, forward strand.
CAACACAGAAGTATTCATATAAGTATCTTTTAAAATCAAGGTGATTTTGTGTTGTTTTTGATCATTGAAATCAAAATATCCCTTATTGACCACATCAGAATATGTACTCAAAAAATTGCCATCATCTACAAAACACTTTTGAAGCTTACTGCCTGTTTTTTTATAAGTTGCGTAATCCACCAAAGCATTGATGTAACGCGTTTCTTGAAAAGAGACTTTCTCTAAGGTGTGTTTAAAAATTGTCTGATCGTCTACTTTTAATTCGATAGAAAAAATACCACACCTGTTTGATGAATTGTTTAAATAATCTAGGGTGGACACACCAAATCCTACTTGACCTGAAAGCTCAATTGATTTAGATCCTATTGAATACTGCCCCTGCCCTTTTTTAAAAGGAGTAATAAAAAGAGGCTTTGTTTTGCCATTTACAAGGCCCTGGCCTTCTCTTGGATAAATGCCAATCACGTTAATATTGGGGCGAATTTCATCTCTTATGTTAAAACCAAAAAGCAAAGGATTAATCGTCACATCATTGTTGTCCCTAATCTCAAAATGCAGATGTGGCCCCGAGCTAGAGCCTGTGTTGCCCCCATAAGCAACAATTTCAGATTTCTTTACTTTCAATTCATCTTTCGATAGAAAAAGCTCAATGGTATAGCTCTGCTTGGCATACTGTTTACCCCTCACAAAACGTTCAATTTTATCACTGAATTTTTGCAAATGGGCATACACGCTTCTGTGCCCGGTAGGATGCTGCACATACAAACATTTGCCATATCCACGCTCAGATACTTTGATTCGATATACATACCCATCTTCAATACTATAGACATTGTGCCCCACTTCAGAGTTGGTTTTGATGTCTAACCCACCATGAAAATGATTAGAACGCAATTCAGCAAAGTTTCCTGCAAGCAGCAATGGCTCATCTAAAGGCGCAGCATAATTAAGCTTTTTATAATGATCATACTGGGCAAACATAAAGGGCGAAACCAGTAAAAAAAGAATCGTAAATCGTATATTTGACATGAGCAAAGATATGGGCGTGATGGCTCACTAAAGTATGAAAAAATTTGATATTCCAACTCAGTATCGTTCAAACTTCATCAAGGAGTTTAAAGCCAAAAGAAAGGCTGAAGACCCAAGAAAAAAAGACTTTTCACCTACCAGTGTAAAGTTCTTACGCATTGAAATGCTTTATGCGCGTCATTTTGGATTTTGTTATGGAGTAGAAAATGCCATTGAAATATCATACAAAGCCATACAAGAGAATAAGGGTAAAAATATCTTTTTGCTCTCTCAAATGATTCATAATCCACACGTAAATCAAGATTTGCAAGATTTAGGGGTGCGCTTCATTTTAGATACCTACGGCAATCAAATCACACCTTGGTCTAAGGTGACTAAAAATGATGTAGTGATTATTCCTGCCTTTGGCACTACCATTGAAATTGAACAGCGCCTTGAAAAAATGGGCCTTGACATTCAAAAATACAATACCACTTGCCCTTTTGTTGAAAAAGTCTGGAAAACATCAAAAAAACTAGGTCAGCAAGACTATACCATTATCATTCACGGCAAACACAAACACGAAGAAACAAGAGCAACTTTCTCTCACTCTTCAGCCTACAGCGCATCAGTTGTAATTAAAGACATTAAAGAAGCTAAAGTGCTCGCTGAAATTATGAGGGGAAAAAGACCAAGTGATGATTTTCACGCGCTTTTCAAAGGTCGTTATTCTGAAGGATTTAACCCTAGAGAAGACCTAAACCGCATTGGTGTTGTAAATCAGACTACTATGCTTGCCACAGAAACGGCTGAAATTGCAGAGTTTTTTAAGCAAACAATTATTGAGCAGCATGGATCTGAAGATTATAAAACCTATTTTGCAGATACTAGAGACACACTTTGTTATGCCACGAACGACAATCAAAAATCAACGCTTGAACTTTTAAAACAGCAGGCCGACATTGCTATTGTTGTGGGCGGATACAACAGCTCAAATACTACACACTTAGTAGAATTATGTGAAGAACAATTCAATACTTTTTTTATCTCTAGTGCAACAGACATTCTCTCTGCAAATCGTATTCAGCATTTTGATATTCATGAAAAAAAGACAAAAATCACTGAACAGTATTTTCCAGACAAAAAACACCCTAGAGTAATTATGACCTCTGGCGCCTCGTGCCCAGATAGCGTAATGCAGGAAGTCACAGATAAAATTCTATCGTTGCATGACTTTTAAAACTACCATACAAGATAAAGTCTCTAATTTGTGGATGCATCACTTGCCGATTCCTACTGAATTAAACGCAGAAATTCAAACAAAAAAATTAAAGCGCATCATTTGTGCAATTGACAGCCGCGAACCTTTTGCAGCAGGTTTAATGGGTGGAAAAACAAAAGGGTATTACATAGTGATCAACAAAGAGCGTTTTAAAAAATTTAGCCTGCAAATTGGCCAGCAAGTCACTGTTGAGATCAAGGCAGATGAAAGTAAATACGGCATACCAATGCCTGATGTGTTTCAAGCCTTTTTAGATCAAGACCCTGATTTTGATAAGCTGTTTCACGATCTAACTCCTGGCAAACAGCGAACCCTTTTGTATTTAGTGGTTAAAATGAAATCTGAGCAAAAACAAATTGAAAAAACCACAGTGATTGCTACGCATTTAAAAAAAATGCATGGCAAAATTGATTATAAAATCTTGAACCAAGACTTTAAAGATTATAATGCAATCATGCGCAATGGCTAACTCGTTGGGCACATATTTCAAGCTTACGACCTATGGCGAGTCTCATGGTGAACAAATCGGTGGAGTGATTGATGGTTGCCCATCAAATATTGCTCTTGATATTGATGCCATTCAAAAAGCCTTAGATGCCAGAAAACCAGGAGATACCTTAAGTTCACAGAGAAAAGAAGAAGACCTCGTGCATTTTACCTCTGGTATTTTTCAAGGCAAAACTACTGGAATGCCCCTGCATTTTTACATTAAAAATAAAGATGCCAAATCAAAAGATTATCAGGCAATTAAAGATGTATATAGGCCTTCACACGCCGATTTTACATATGCTCAAAAATATGGCCACAGAGATTATAGAGGCGGGGGTCGACAATCTGCTAGAGAAACTGCCAATTGGGTAGTGGCAGGCGCTGTTGCCAAACAGATACTTGCAAAGACAAACATTCAAATCAATGCCGACATTCACCAAGCTGGCCCTATAAAAAACATAGATGCTACAACATTTCAGCAAGCATATAAAGCCTTGATTGAGCAGCTGAACAAAGAAAAAGACAGTGTGGGTGGCATCATTCACTGTACAATAAACAACCTTCCTGTCGGTTTAGGGGCTCCTATCTTTGATAAGTTTCACGCCAGACTAGCCCAATACATGCTAACCATCAACACGGCTAAAGGATTTGAAATTGGTGCAGGTTTTGAAAGTGCACACAAAAAAGGCTCTGAGCTCAACGATGCATTCACGATAAAAGATAATGCGATTAAAACCACGACCAACCATTCAGGAGGAGTGTTGGGGGGTATTACCAATGGCATGCCTGTAAATTTTAAAGTACTGTTTAAGCCAGTCAGCTCAATTGGCAAAGCACAACACACTATAGACCAAGACAAACAACCCAACACCCTTGAAGTAAAAGGCAGACACGATGCCTGTGTGCTGCATAGAGCAGTGCCTATTGTTCAGGCTATGGCTTGGCTTGTGGTGGTAGATTTTTATTTAGAACAGCAGTTAAACACAAAATAAATGGCCTTACATTTTAAAATACTCATCGGACTTGTTTTAGGAATTCTCTGGGCATTGACATCGTCTGTGATGGGGTGGAGTGCGTTTACTTTGGGAGTAATTGACCCGCTTGGCGTGGTATTTATGAAGTTGCTTAAGTTGATCGCGGTGCCCTTGGTGTTCTTCTCTATCTTAAAAGGCGTGATGGATTTGTCTGATATTTCAAAACTGGGCAAATTGGGCTTAAAAACGGTTGGATTGTTTTTGATCACTACTTTTTGTGCTGTGAGTATAGGCATGGGGCTGGCCAATCTTATACAGCCAGGCACTTACAGTTCACAAGAGCAAAGAACACAAAACAGAAAAAGCTATGAGGCTTGGGCGCTTGATGAAGGGAAAGCATTGATCGGAGCACAAATGTTTGACCATCAAGAAATGAATACCTCAGTAGAAAAAGATGAAAAAGTGCTCGATAAAATTCAAGCAGCTCAAAGCAAAAAGCAGAAACCCTTAGGCTTTATAGAAAATATTGTGCCCAGTAATTTTGTGGCATCTTTCTCGAATGGCAATATTTTACAAGTTATCTTCTTTGCACTTTTTATGGGCATTTGCATGCTTTTAATTGATACTAAAACCATCAAACCTTTAGCAGATTTAATCGACAGTTTCAATCACATATTTTTAAAAATGATTGATTTGATTATGCTGGCAGCACCTTACTTTGTGTTTTGTTTAATGGCCGGAAAACTGACTGAACTAGCTGGTGACAACATTCATCAAATGCTTGAAGTATTCAAATCTTTGGGTGTGTATTCTTTAACGGTTTTTATAGGCCTTTCTTTGATGATTCTAGTTGTTTACCCAAGCTTGATTAAAATTTTCAAGCCCAAGGCAAATTTAAGCGCGTTTTTCAAACAAGCTAGCCCAGCACAATTGTTGGCTTTTTCAACTTCATCCAGCGCCGCTACACTACCTGTAACAATGGATTGCGTGCATGACGGCATGAAGGTTTCAAAAGATGTGACCAGTTTTGTGTTGCCCATTGGAGCCACCATCAATATGGATGGCACCAGTTTATATCAAGCTATTGCAGCTTTATTTCTAGCACAGTTTCATATGGTTGATTTATCTGTTGGCCAACAAATTACCATCGTATTGACCGCCTTGATGGCTTCTATCGGAACAGCTGCTGTGCCAAGCGCTGGCATTGTTATGCTTGTGTTGGTGTTAGAATCTGTAGGCTTAAACCCAGCTTGGATTGCTTTAATACTGCCTGTTGATCGAATTTTAGATATGTGCAGAACCGTAGTGAATGTGTCGGGTGATATGAGTATTTGTACCATTGTAGATCATATTTCAAAAAAGTAGAGTTTGTTTTTCGCTCTGTGCCTGAAAAGTGCTAATTTGTAAGCGATAATTTTACTTATGAAAAAAGCACTTAAAGTTTTTGGGATCCTTTTTTTAGTCTTGCTTGTTGCAGCTATTACACTTCCGTTTCTATTTAAAGATCAGATCAAAGCTGCCATCAATGAAGAAATTCAAAACAACATCAATGCTGAAGTTGATTTTAAAGATTTAGACTTAGGGATAATTCAGAGTTTTCCAAATTTTTACGCTTCTTTACAAGGATTTAGCATTACGGGTAAAGATACCTTTCAAGACATTACTCTTTTTGCTGCAAACGAAATTTATTTGAACATTGATCTAATGTCTGTACTGAATTCAAGTAATTATAAAATTAATCAGGTTAAAATTGATAAGCCTGTTTTAAATATTCTTGTCTTACAAGACAGCACTGCCAACTACGATATTTTCACATATGAAAGTACAACTGAAGAACAAACTAGTGAAGCCTCTGAGCATTCAAAATTTGATTTAAAACTCAAAAATTTTGAAATCGAAAATGCCTATGTCACTTATGATGATCGCAGTTCAAATACTTATTTTAAAACCACAGATTTAGATTATAAATTAAAAGCAGATGTTTTAAATAGTGGTGATCAAATGAACATGACCCATACGCTAAATTTAGACTCCACTTATGTTGCCCTAGATAAAATTGCTTATCTAAACTGGGCTGAGATTGGCTATGAAATGCAAATGCTGGCAGATCTTGTCAATCAAAAATATACATTCAAAGAAAATCTTTTATCGATCAATAAGTTGAACGCTTCTATTGATGGATTTGTGCATTTAGTAAACGACACTGAAACCGCACTTGATCTTAATTTTAATACCAGCAAAGCCACATTCAAAGATCTTTTATCACTTGTTCCTGCCATATACAAGCATGATTATGAACAGGTCAAAGCCGATGGAAACTTCAGCTTAGCAGCCAACATCAAAGGAACATATAGTGAAACAGACTTGCCGGGATTTAACTTAGAGCTCACTGTAGATCAAGGACGTATTCAATACCCTGACTTACCTTCAGACATACACGACATTAAAATAGATGCGCATGTAAACAACCCCTCAGGCAATCCTGATCATACCATTGTGAAAGTTAACGAGTTTCACGCTTTAATTGCAAATAATCCCATTGAAGCTAAACTGCTTACTAAAACCCCTATCTCTGATCCTTACATTGACGCACACATCAAAGGAAAGCTCGACCTAGACAACATTCAAGATTTTATTCCTCTTAATGAAGGCGAACAACTCTCAGGTATTATTCAAACAGATCTTGATGTAACTGGAAATGTTTCAAGTCTTGAAAATGAGCAATATGATTCATTTGAAGCTAAAGGCTTTGTTGAGATGAACCACTTTAGTTACAAAGATCAAACCACTCCACTTACCAAAATCAATGATGCTCGTCTCGTATTTTCTCCTAAGGCCCTGAATCTCGAGCGCTTTGATATGCAAACAGGCAATTCTGATTTTCAAGCCACAGGAAACCTATACAACTATTTGCCCTACTACTTACACGAGCAAACGTTAAAAGGCGATCTAACACTTAACTCAAACAAGATTGATTTGAATGAGTGGATGCAAGATGACCCAAATAGCACATCCACCACTGAAACAACAGACACTACAAGTCTTCAAGTGATTGAAGTGCCTCAAAATATTGACTTTAATACGCAGGCAAAAGTGGGCACAATACTGTATGAAAACAAAGTGCTTTCTAATGCCTCAGGCATTTTGGATATTAAAGATGGCATTCTAAATTTCAAGGATTTTCGCTCTGATCTATTAGATGGCACCCTTCGTATGAATGGCGTATACAACACCCAAAACATTGCCCATCCTTTCTATGATTTCAACATGCAGATTGAGCGGTTTGACTTGCCGTTAACCTACAAAGCCTTTGAAATGGTTCAGAGCCTTGCTCCTATTGTTGAGAAAAGTGTGGGCAAGTATTCTACCAATTTTAGTGTTCAAGGCGCGTTAGATCATCAGATGAATCCTGATATGGCCTCTTTAAATTCTAAAGGCAAAATAAACACCCACAATGTGCGTTTAGAAAATACAGGAGTATTCTCAAAACTTGCCGCTCAACTCAAGATGGATAAATTCAAAACATTAGACCTAAACAATGTCAACATCTCTTATGAAATTAAAGATGGCAATGTACACATCAAGCCTTTTAACTGCAATTTTGCAGGTACACAATCAGAAATTTCAGGTACCTGCTCTATTGACCAAAAACTTGATTTTGTGGCAAAAGTCGATATCCCAAGTGAAATGCTCGCCTCTGTAGGCTCAGGCTTAGTAAGTATGCTGGGGGGGCTTTCGGGTGGATTGCCCCAGCGCTTGAGTGCTGATGTATTGATTGGGGGCACGGTTGATAATCCAAGCGTAAAACTTGACTTATCATCCATCAAAACAAGTGGCAAGCAAGTAGTGCAAGACAAAATAAACAATCTCAAAGATCAGGGCAAACAAGCTTTAAACAACCAAGTAGACAAAGCCAAAGAGCAGGCCAAAGCAAAAGCTGATCAACTCATCCAACAGGCTGAAAAACAAGCTCATACGATTAAAGATCAAGCAAAAAAAGCAGCTGATTTGGTTCGCCAACAAGCCAATCAGCAAGCAGATCAATTGGTTAGCAATGCCAAAAATCCTATTGCTAAAATAGCAGCCGAAAAGGCGGCTAAGCAAGCAAAAATTAAAGCTGATCAAAAAGCGAACAAAATTGAGGCAGAGGCCGCTAAAAAAGCAGATCAAGTCATTCAAAAAGCTAAAAATGAAGCTGCTCGATTAAATTAAGTTATCTGAAGAACACTTTATTCATATTTAGTCTGTTTTGTTTGTGGGCATTATCACACGAGATATATGCTCAATGTGACAAGCAAGAGATCAACAAAAAAGCTTTAAGTTTTTATGAGAAAGGCATCAATAAAAAGAAATATAAAAAACAAGAGCGGGTAAAGTATTTAAAACTCGCTATTGAAGCACAAGAAGACTACACAGATGCCTTATTTGAATACTGTAATAATTTAAGCAGCAAGTACATTTATACTAAAAAACCTTTTGGTAGTCTGGTTGAGAAACTACATAAAATCGAACAACTTTGCCCAGATTATCATAGCAACGTCTATTTCTTTTTAGGAGAGCATTACCTAAACAATAAAGAATACAAAAAAGCGATCGAATACCTTCAAAAATTTCTTGATTTTAAGAGTGAAGATGATTCAAAGTTTGCCAGAACCTATGAAAAATACAAATCTCAAGCCAAAGACGATTTAGACTATGCTAGTTTCTACGGCGACACATATTTAAACCCTGTTCCATTCGACCCTGTGTTGGTTGAGGCAGTGTCGACTAAAGCAGATGAGTACCTGCCTACCATTACAGCTGACAACCAAAATTTATATTTCACCAGAAAAAAAGAAGAAGTATTCAACTCAAAAAATGGTGTGGTGGTCAAAGACCAGGTATTTAGCTCTGCTGCACCCAAACAAATCGAGCAATATGTAAAAAGCAGTTTATCAAACAATGCATTTAATTATGGCGATAACCTCCCTTCTCCATTCAACACTACTGATAATTACAACTATGGTGGAGCAAGTCTGACTATCGACAACAAAACAATGTTTGTGACCATCTGCAAACCCACTAAAGTTGGGCAACGCGAATACCAAAATTGTGACATCTATGCAAGTGCACTTGAACAACATACTGATGCAAACGGAAATACCTCATGGGTATGGGGGCCTTTAACTAACCTCGGCCCTAACATCAATGGAAAAGACACCTGGGAGGCTCAACCCAGTATCTCATCAGACGGACAAACGCTTTTCTTTGCCACTGCTAGAAAAGACACTCGTGGCATCGATATTTTTGTGTCTCAAAAAGATGAGCATGGCAAATGGCGCCCAGCCATAAGCATTGGCGAGCCCATCAACACCGAATTAAACGACAAGAGCCCTTTTATGCACAACGACAACAAAACCTTGTATTATGCCTCTCAAGGCAATCTTGGTTTTGGAGGATATGATGTGTTTTATACGCGTTTCAAAGAAGGCACGTGGAGCAAGCCCAAAAACATCGGTTTTCCGATTAATTCAAAGCGTGATGAGCACGGATTTGTCATCAACTTAGATGGTGATCAGGTCTATTACTCTTCAGACATCAACAAAGACAAAGATAAGGGCTTAGATATTTTTACTTTTGAACTTTATGAAGAGGCGCGTCCCGAAAAAGTAATGCTGGTAAAAGGCACCATCTCTGATGAAGATGGAAGAGTTCCTGATGATGCAACAGTAGAGTTAAAAAATTCATCTACTGGAGAAGTAAGCAAAGTAAATGTAGATAAACGTGATGGCGCTTACACTGCTGTGGTGAGTGCCAAAAATGATGCGCCCATTATTGTCAATGTCAAATCTAAAGGAAAAGTTTTTTCTTCTAAATTGGTGCCTTCTAAAAACAAGTCTAGTGTGCAAACCGTATCAAGCAATCTTGAACAGGTACAAATAGGCAAGCCTTTTGAGATTCACGATATTTTTTACGCTACAAACTCCTCTGAAATTGATGCAAAATCAACACTTATTTTAAATGAATTTGCAGATTATTTAAAATTTAACGCTACCATGCATATCTCTATTCAAGGCCATACTGATAACGTGGGCAGCAACCAAGACAACTTAGTACTCTCAACTGACAGGGCATATAATGTAAAAGCTTACTTAGAATCAAAAGGTATTCATGGCAGTAGAATTCAGTTTAAAGGATTTGGTGAGGCAAAACCTATCGCAAGCAATGAAACCGCTCAAGGGAGAGCTGAAAATAGACGTACAGAATTTGTAATTTTAAAACAATGAAAAAACAAACTACACTTATATTATTATTAACATGCCTTATTATAGTTGCATGTCAAGACACAAGAAAACCAGCAGATCTATCACAAAATAAAGCTTTAAAGACTTCTAAACGTATATTTTCTCCTAGTAAAAGTAAATACATTGAAATTTTTAAAAATGGATCACTAAAAGGCCAACCCATCACACAAGTTTATATTCACTCAGCCAATGGCGCAGAAGAAATTTATAGCACCCCAGGGATTGATTCAACTATTCAAGTAAGTTGGATTGACGAAACGCATGTTGAACTTTCTACCAGTGATTCTGATTTTATAATAAAAGAAGAGGTCACACACTTATTTAAAGAAAACATAGAAGTTGCTTATCAGGAGTTGTAAAGTTCTTGAATGGTATGTGTTGGATTTTCTGATTTAAAGACCGTACTACCCGCCACCAATACATTTGCTCCACAAGCAAATAATTTAGGCGCATTCTCTAAGTTAACTCCTCCATCGATTTCAATTAAAGCTCCACTTTTGTTCTGATCTATAAGGCTTTTGAGTGCTTTGACCTTTTCATAGGTTTGCTCAATAAATTTTTGCCCACCAAAACCAGGGTTTACAGACATTAAACAGACCAAATCAATTTCTTTAATGGTATCTTTCAATAGATCAATACTAGTGTGTGGATTCAACGCCACTCCAGCCTTCATGCCTTTTGCTTTAATGGCCTGAAGTGTTCTATGTAAATGCCTTGATGCTTCAATATGAACAGTTAAGATGTCTGCCCCTACATCGAAAAATAAATCAACGTAACGTTCTGGCTTTTCTATCATCAAATGCACATCGAACACCTTTTCACAAAGTGGCTTAACAGCCTTTAAAATTGGCGTTCCAAAAGAAATATTAGGAACAAAAAGACCATCCATTACATCTAGATGTAACCAATCTGCTTTGCTAGTGTTAACCATCTTCATTTCTTGCTGCAAATTTGAAAAATCTGCAGCAAGAAGAGATGGAGCAATGATTTTAGTATTGCTCATGGTTATCCTAAATACTTTCTAAGTAACTTGCCTCTTGACGTGTTCTTAATTTTATTTAAAGCGCGTTCTTTAATTTGTCTGACACGCTCTCTTGTAAGACCATATTTTTTACCAATCTCCTCTAAAGTAAGGCCTTTTGAATGACCTATCCCATAATAAAGCTTGATGATTTCAGATTCACGAGAGGTCAAAGAGACTAAAGCTCGTTCAACTTCTTTGACCAAAGATTGTTTGAGTAGTTTCTCTTCTGGTCTTACATGATCAGAATTTTCACATAATACGTCATACATATTGCGATCATCATCGCCTTCTGATCCGATTGGTGCATCCATAGAAATATGCTTTACCTTTGAAAGAATGCCTACCTCGACCTCTTCAGGGGTCATGTCTAAGACTTCAGCAAGTTCTTCAGCTGAAGGTTCTCGTTCAAATTCTTGTTCAAGTTTCATGAATGCCCGATTGATCTTATTGATCGACCCTATTCTATTTAAGGGCAACCGCACAATTCTTGATTGCTCGGCAATAGCCTGCAAAATAGATTGTCGAATCCACCAAACGGCATAAGAGATGAACTTAAAGCCCCGCGTCTCATCGAAACGCTGCGCTGCCTTAATCAATCCCAAATTACCTTCATTGATCAAATCAGGTAAGGTAAGCCCTTGATTTTGGTACTGCTTTGCTACAGAAATCACAAACCTCAAATTGGCCTTTGTCATTTTTTCTAAGGCCACTTGATCACCTTCTTTAATGCGTTTTGCCAATTCGACTTCTTCATCGGGTGTAATCATAGAAACCCTTGAGATCTCTTGTAAATATCGTTCTAGTGAGGGGGAGTCGCGATTGGTGATCTGTTTGGTGATTTTTAACTGTCTCATATTTACTTGCTTTGTTCTTATGAACGCGCAAAAGAAAAAAAAGTTACAGTGAGCCCAGCTTAAATTTGCTCAGTATATAAGTCGGCTACATGCTCGGCAATGGCTAAACATGAGGTTGCTGCAGGAGAAGGCGCATTAATAATATTAATAGAATGCCTGTTGGTTAGAATATTAAAATCATCTACCAGGCCTCCTTTTGAGGTCAATGCTTGAGCACGAACCCCAGAGCGCGCTTCTTGCAACTCACCAATCTCTAAACTCGGAATCAGTCTTTGCAAGGTTTTGTGAAACAGTTTTTTTGAAAACGCCCGTTTATATTCTTCAAGCCCTTTTCGCCAATGTTTAGAAAATAAACGCCAAGTACCAGCATAAGCCAAGGCATCTACAGTATCTGAGAGCGAAAAACTTGTTTTATTGTACCCTTCTCGTTTAAAAGAAAAGACCGCATTGGGTCCACATTCAACTCCGCCCAGAACCATTCTAGTGAAATGCACACCCAAAAAAGGAAAATCAACATCAGGCACAGGATAAATTAAATGTTTCACCTTATGCATGGCAGTTGGAGTCAATTCATAATAATCGCCTCTAAAGGGCACAATCTTACTCTCTAACTTCACTTTATTATACCCACTCACCTTATCGGCCCAAAGCCCCGCGCAAGTAATTACTTTTTTAGCTTGAAACAGTTGTTTTGAGGTTTTAATTTGAACATGATCAGACTGTTTTATAATATCTTGTACCTGATGAGAAAAAAAAGCACTTGACTGATCATTAAGAGCGCTTGCGATATCAATAAGCTTTTCATTCAAGCCTTTGTAGTCAATAATGCCTGAGCAGCCTACACGAATAGCTTTAATAGCCGAGGTACAAAAAGGCTCAATTTGTTGAATTTGATCAGCATCAATCAATTCAATATCTGGGGTTTTATTTTCAATGCCTTTTTCGTAAATCGCCTTTAAGGTTGAGAGTTCTTGTTCTTGAGTAGCGACAATCACCTTACCGCACACCTCGTGTTTAATCTGATGTTTTTGAGCAAAATCAACCAAAAGCTCACGGCCCCTTTTACAATTTTTCGCCTTATATGAACCTGGCTTATAATAAATACCAGAATGAATTACCCCTGAATTTCTGCCCGTTTGATGCATCCCCACCTGAGCCTCTTTTTCAAGTAATACAATACTTTTTTCAGGATAGCGTTTTTGAAGTTCATAAAAACTAGAAGCCCCTACAATACCCCCTCCTACTATGGCAATATCATACATCATCAGCAGTGAAACTTTGTTTAGGCACAAACAGCAAGATGAGTAATCCTGCCATAAACATCAGGGTTAAAAAAGCAATTGAGGCGCGCATTGAACCGGTTAATCCTTCTAAGAATCCATAGATGAAAACCCCTATGATCAAGCCTACTTTCTCCGTCACATCATAAAAAGAAAAAAAGCTGGTCAAATCTTTCGTCTTGGGCAATAGCTTTGAATAAGAAGAACGAGACAAAGACTGAATACCACCAAACACTAGCCCAATTAAGCCTGCCACTATATAAAACTGATTGGGTGTATACACAAAATAACCGATCACGCACAAGGCAATCCAAATACTTAAAGAAATACTCAATGCAAGTTTGTTTCCATATCTATTAGATAACCAGCTATGCAGATAAGAACCTACTACCGCCACCAATTGCACCAATAAAATACTGATGATGAGCCCCATAGATTTTGCCTCTTGAGTTGGCCATACAATTTCTTTTTCACCAAAGTATACTGCCATAGCCATAATGGTTTGAACAGCAGTGCTGAAGACAAAAAAAGAAAGCAAGTAGATTTTAAGAGATTTCAACTGTAAGACCTTTTGAAACACTCCATAAAGTTCTCTAAACCCCCGTTTCAATACCCCTGCATCAAGCTCTTGTTTTGTGCCCGGAGTATTTTTTAAATGCCTAAAGCTTACCTGAGCAAAGCCTATCCACCACAATCCAACCAATAAAAAACAATAACGCACATCAATATTAAAAACCATAATCATGACTAGATTAATGATCAATAAAATGACGCTTCCTACATAGCCATAGGCGTATCCCTTAGCGCTCAGTGCATCAAAATTCTCAGGCTCAGTAATGAGTGGCAAATAAGAATTGTAAAAAACAATACTGCCCCAAAACCCGACAGAGGCCAACACTACAGGCAACATACTCAACTCTAGGTATTGAGCATCAAAAAAATACAGACTCATGCATGATAGCCCACCAAGAGTAGAGAAAAACTGCATGAAACTTGCCCGCTTGCCTGTTGCATCAGCAATGCCTGAAAGAATGGGCGAAAGGATTACTACCACTAAGTATGAAAGGCACAGCATGTACGACATCAGCTCTGTGTTCACAAACTGAAGGCCAAAAAATTGCACTACATCAGAAGATATGCCTTCAGCATTGTTGGTAGTTTGTGCAGCATAGAAAATCGGAAAAATTGCCGAAGTAATCACCAAAGCATATACCGAATTGGCCCAATCGTAAAGGGTCCATGCTCTAAGAACTTTTGGATTGTTTTTTTGCATTTATTTAGGCAAGCCAAAAGTGACCTTCATAAAGGTTTTTTGTACCTTGGGATCTTTTGAGTATGTTGATTTACTGTCTTTTAAACTTACTGAAAGCAAACGATCTTTGGTCACTCCCTTTGAAATTAAATACAGTCTGACAGCATCTGCTCTTTTCAGTGCCAAATCAGTTTTAACCTTATCCATGATCTTTTGTTCTAACCTGTCAGTATGTCCCATGATGTTAAGCTTCACCTCTGAGCGATCAACTAAAATCTTAGCGATTTTATCTAAATCTTGCTTGGTTTTTGTGCTCAAAATTTTTGATTTGGGATTGAACATCACCTTCATTTGCTCGATGGCCAATTCAGGGTTTTCATCTAAATTGCCACTCTCGGTTTTCTTGTAGGTAGCCGATACTTTTTTCTCTAATTTTTTCTGCATCGATTTGCAAGTACAACCTTGCTCTTTAGTGGTAGGAATAATCGATACATTCTCAATGTAATAATAGGCGTCAAAAGTTTGAGGCTGAGTAAACTGACGCGACTTTTTCATTTTCAAGAATTGAATACTATCCTGCTTTTCAAAGTTTCCGATGGTGATGTATTGCTCTCCTCCTTCTGACTTGATAAGCGCACAGACATCTTCCCAGTAATATTGGTCATCCATCACTTTCTCTTCTCTGTGTAGCACTTGTACTTTAGCCTTGTGTTTAGCAATTTGATCTTGAGTAAGTGGCGTTTTACTTAATGATGCGCCAATACCATTGACTGCATATTTTGAAAGATCTGAAAGAGAAATATTGAAACTCACGCAGTAGTACTCATCTTTCACCATGGGGCTCAACAATTTTGTCTGCAAATATGTTCTAGGCAACTTTTCTTTGTATGAATAGGCCATAAACCCAGCATAACAACAGCCCTCTTCTGCCTCTTCTCTACCATGCTGGTTCATGGGTACAGACATGTTTTCAAACTTATTGTCTTTGGTATATAAATCGGCTTTCACAACTCCAGGAGAGCTCCACCCTTTCGCCTGCTCAATAGCTCCTGCCTCTTTGATTTTAATCTCTTTGCCTTCTTTAGCACTTACATCAAAGCTATAGTTGTCAATCAGATTATCATCACTCTGAGCTGAAACTAGCACAGCACTGAAAGTGAATAGACCTAAAAAAAGTAGTTTAAAGAGTTTCATAATTCTTAACATAATCAATAAAAAATTTCACTTTACCAGGATCAGTATCAGGATACACGCCATGGCCTAAGTTGACGATGTGTGCATGGCCTTCAAAGGCCTTAAGCATTTCATCGGTTTTTTGTTTTATCGTGAGCTCATCTGCATACAATACACAGGGATCTAAATTGCCTTGAATGGTTTTGCCCATAAGTCGCTGTTTAGCCCAAGCTCTATCAATATTCCAATCAAGCCCTACGGTATTACATGAAAACTTCGCAATTTTATCTAAGGCAAAAACCGTGCCTTTAGAAAAAACAGTTAAAGGAACCTCATTTAATCTGTCACATAATTGCTCGATATAACGCAAGCCAAACTCTTGATACTGATCATTAGGCAAAATACCTGCCCAAGAATCAAAAATTTGCAACATATCTGCTCCACTCTCAACTTGTGCTGATAAATAAAGCGCTGTAATCTCTGTGATCTTTTCTAGTAGCTCGTGTGATGCCTTAGGATGCTCGTATAAAAAACGACGTGCCTTTGAAAAAGTTTTCGAACCAGAACCTTCAATTAAATAAGCAAAAATCGTCCATGGAGCTCCAGCAAAACCAATTAAGGGCACTCTCCCATCCAAGCCTTTCTTGGTCAGTTCTATAGCCTTTAAAGTGTAGTCAATTGTCTCTCTAGGATCAGTCACTTGTGCTTTTTGTACATCTGAAGGGTTTTGCACAGTTTGATTAAAAATAGGCCCCTTTTTCTCAACCATTTCATAGTCAAAGCCTAAGGCTTGTGGAACCACCAAGATATCTGAGAAAATAATCGCCGCATCAACCCCTAGAATATCTACTGGCTGAATGGTCACCTCGGCCGATAATTCAGGATTGGTCACCAGGTTTTTAAAACTACCCGCCTGAGCTCTTACCGCTCTATATTCAGGCAGTATTCTACCCGCTTGGCGCATCAACCAAACAGGTCGCCTCATGGTTTGCTTACCAAGAGCGGCTTGTAAAATTAGATCATTTTGCAATGTGCTCATCTGTGTTATCACCGCGCAAATATAGTGAAAAACAAAATATTATTTCGTGATTTTTTACTTGACTTGCCTTTTTCAAATAACTACCTTCAAGGCAAATTTCAAGAGATGTTTTTACGTGTTTGCTACTGTTTAGGCCTTGTTTTTGCTTTGAGTTTGATGCTTTCAAATGATGGGTGCAACAAAGCTGAGCTTACTGATGATCAAGTACTGTTAGATTTACAAAATACAACTTGGCAGGCAGTTTCTCATGAGTATCAAATCATTGATTTGGAGGATGGTGAGATCATTAGTGAAGATATTACAGATGAGCTCTTTATAAGCAGTACTAACGATAGCTATATTGCACTTGACTTACCCAAAAGATTTGAGCTGAAAGACTTGATAGAACACAATGAGTTTCAGGCCACCTATACAAGAAATAGTAGTTATCAAAATACAATTGATGACGCTCGATTTAGTGCTATAAAACCTTATATACACAATATTAATGACAATTTATATCTTGAAGCTAATGCCTCATATTCTATCTCAACAGAATACTTTTGGCTGCCTAAAATACCTCTTTACAGAATGAACTTTAGTCCTGTAGATGCCTTAAGTCCTTCATCAGTAAAAGACCTTTGGGGATATCCTGGGTTGTTTATTACCCACATCGATGATCAATCAATCAAAGGCTTTTTCTCTTTGAGCCTTGAAAAAGGCATTTACTACAATGAAAATCTACCCAAAGTCAAAGAAATCGTCTACTCAACATTCAAAAAAGTACCTTAATTGCCTCTTTTAGCTCAAAACATCATTGATTACTTTGAGGGTTTTGAGCACAAATCACGCATAGACTTTATTGATAAGATCAA
>JAHDHZ010000039.1:0-10924 GCA_020631045.1 Flavobacteriales bacterium
ATTGATGTTCATGCAAACAATGGTGAAGACAACTCTTATTTCACGCCTTCAGATGAAGTTGGACTCTCTACCATTCAATTTGGAACGGGTGGAGTGGATGATGCTGAAGATGCGCACGTAATTATCCATGAATATGCGCACTTTATTTCCCATAGGGCAGCACCAAATACAAATGAAGGCAATGAGAGGCTCGCTTTAGACGAAGCGTTGGGAGATTATTTGGCTTCTGCTTACTCAAAAAATATCTCAACCTATAGTTACTATAATATCTTTTCATGGGATGGCCATAATGAATTTTGGGATGGAAGAATCACCAACTCTACAAAAACCTATGATGATCTAAACTCAAGCTTTTATGACAATGCTGAAATATGGTCTTCTATGCTGATGGACCTCAATGAAGACATTGGCAGAGAAATATTAGATGAAATTTTATTAGAATCACTTTTCGGATATGCTCCAAACATGAAGTTTTCTGACGCAGCCCAACTTATGTTAAAAGTAGATAGCTTTTTATTTAATTCATTAAATAGGCCTGCTTTATGCAATAGGTTTTTACAAAGAAAAATTTACAATTGTCCAAGCTCAATACCCACTAGCTTGCAATCACTTGATTTGATTGATCAATCAAAATTCTTAAATGGTTCTGCTGCAAGACTATTAAATAGATCTGAAGAAGTTCTAAACATTCATCTAATTGATGCTCAAGGAAAACAAATCAATAGTTTTACAAGCACATCTACTGAAATTAGAATCACTTCAAACAATATCGCTTCAGGTGCTTATATTCTTGTTGTTGAGCATACTGAAACACAAAAGAAAAGTTACTTTAAATTAATCAGGCAATAAGTGCATCAACGATTTCTTGAGGTACTTTACTTAATTTCTTTTTTGAATTTACACAAGCTAAAACTACTTGAGCTGAATTGATTTGAATATCATTTACAAATGTTTCATGATTGAATGATAAACGATAATCAGAAAGTTGTTCAACCTGAGTATAAATAGTCAGCAACTGATCATAAAATGCAGGTTTAAAAAATTTAACTTGATACTCTGCTACAGGAAAAAGCACACCTTGTTGTTCTAGTTTTGCATACGTAAAACCTTTTTGTCTCAATGCTTCAACTCTTGCTACCTCAAAATACTCTGCATACTTTCCGTAATACACATAACTCATTTGATCTGTTTCGGAATACCTAACTCTTAATTGAAAAGTGAAATTTCGATTCTGACTATCTCTTTTTAGGATTGTAGGTTTTTTCTTTGATGTCTTTTTCATTAACTCGTTCAATCTCAGCAATTTTTTCATTGACCATTCGAATGCGCCAATCATTCAATTCTTGTTCTTGCTCTACACTCAAAAGATCTTTGTTCATTGTCGAGTCTACTCTATTCTCTCTCATTGCTTTCAATGCCATAAGCTTGGCATTCTTAATTTCCATTTTAACTCCTTTAGTATAGAAGTAATTATAATCTAGTTTTTTAGTCTTTGTATTGTAATCAATTACAGCAATTGGCTGGTTGAAGACCAACAAATCAAGACCTTTTACTTTTTTGAATAATTCTACATCAAAAGAAAATGATTTGTAAGAAGATTTTGGTGCTTTGTTGGGCACATAAGTTAAAATTTCAACTTTTTTAGTCACATATCCTCTTTGAGAAAAGACAACAGTGTAATCATGACCTACTTTTAAATCAAACTTGAATTTATTGTGTTCTTTTATCTGATCAACAACTCTGCCGTCTTTCAAGAGTTTTATAGCAGTAGTCTCATTTAAATAGTCTCCTCTTTCAAAAGTCATTTCACCCTCAATTTTAATGGTTGGAATACCTTTTTGAGCGAGGCTACTAAGCATTAAACTAAGAAAAAATAGACTTAAAATTAGTTGTTTTATCATTTGATTGCTTGTGTTTGATTTGCGTTCATTCATTAAGATACAAAAACTATACCTTTTCTATAACACATGCATAGCCTTGACCAACACCAACACACATGGTTACCAATGCATATTTCTTATCTTGTTCATGCAATTCTAAAATTGCTGTTTGCAATAATCTTGCTCCTGTCATTCCTAAAGGATGGCCAATTGCAATCGCGCCACCATTAGGATTTACTCTAGGATCATCATCTTTTAAGCCCAATGCACGAATACAAGCTAATGATTGTGCAGCAAAAGCTTCGTTCAATTCAATTACATCTATTTGATCAAGTGAAAGGCCAGCTCTTTGCAAGGCCTTTTTTGAGGCTTTCACTGGGCCTATTCCCATTATTCTTGGCTCCACACCCACAACCGCAGAACTAATAATTCTTGCTTTAGGCTGTAAATTGTATGTATCAAGACCTGTTTGTGAAGCCAACAAAATAGCACAAGCTCCGTCATTCAATCCACTTGAATTACCTGCGGTAACACTCCCATTTTCTTTTTTAAAAGCGGGCCTTAATTTTGAAAGAACCTCTAAAGATGTTTGAGGCTTGATAAATTCATCGTCTTTAAAAATTAAAGGTGCTTGTTTTCTTCTTTGAATTTCTACCTCAACAATCTCTTTTGAAAACCTGCCACTCTGTTGCGCTTGTTTGGCCTTCATCTGAGAATTGAATGCAAAAAGATCTTGATCTTCTCTTGAAATATCATATTTCTCAACTAAGTTTTCTGCCGTTACTCCCATTCCATCCACACCATAAAGTGCTTCTAATTTGGGATTTACAAACCTCCATCCAAAACTTGAATCATGCATTTGAGCATCTCTTCCAAACGCCGAACTTACCTTTGAAATGACCCAAGGCCCTCTTGTCATGTGCTCAACTCCACCTGCAATAAAAAGATCTCCATCATCCAGTTTAATGGCTCGAGAAGCATGGATAGATGAGGCCAATCCACTACTGCACAATCTATTTACCGTCTCTCCTGGAACAGAAAAAGGCAAACCAGCTAAAAGCAATGCCATTCGGGCTACATTTCTATTGTCTTCACCTGCTTGGTTGGCACAGCCCAGAATCACATCTTCAATAGCACTGGTTTCAATACTTTGATTGCGTTGCATCAATTCTCTGATCACAAGTGCAGCTAAATCGTCTGTTCTAACCGATGATAAACTCCCTTTAAAATTTGCAATCGGAGTACGAATTGCATCAACTATAAACGCATCTCTCATAAAACTAATTTACCATTCTTTTGATGACTGATACAATGTAGATTTAAAAAAAGCGACTTTTTCTTTCTTTTGATTGTAAACATAAGCGATATATTTTATGAGCTTAGTTGATTTCTCTAGCAACTCAGTCTCTACTGTAATCACATCCCCCAGCTCTATTTTCAAAAAATAATCAATAGAATTTTCTGTACTCAGGGCCATTTTACCTATTGAATTAGCTGCAAAAGCAACAGCTGAATCTGCCAAAGCAAAAGCAATAGCTCCATGAGCAACACCAAAACCATTACACATTTGCTGAGTAACCAGTAGTGAGAGTTTACAATAGCCTTTTTTCTCATCAATGCGATCAATCTTAAGCCACTTAGAAAAGGCATCTTGATCATACATGTTAGAAATAATTTTAAGCTTTGACATCTTCTTTCAATAAGGGTGAAATTCTGTAACGTTCTTCTTGGTATTTTGAATAAAGCTGCTCAAGTTGATCAACAATATTTTGAACACCTATTTCTTTAGCCCAAGCAAATAAGCCCTTAGGGTAATTCACACCTTTTCGCATTGCCAGTTCAATGTGCTCTTTTGTAGCAATGTTCCAAAACAAGGTATCATAAGCCTCATTGACAAGCATCGAAATAATACGCATGAAAATTGTTTCAAGCAACTGCTTATCTGGTGTAGTCTCTTCTGTCTGGTCTAAAGAGTAATCATAATAGCCTCTACCTGTTTTTCTGCCCAACAAACCAGCTTCAGCAAGGCGTTTTTGAGTGAAAGAAGGCTTGTAACGAGCATCGTTATAAAAGGCTTTAAATACAGTCTCTGTAACTTTATAATTGATGTCATTTCCTATAAAATCCATCAATTCAAAAGGTCCCATTCTGAAGCCCCCCACTGTTTTCATGGCCATATCAATGGTTTTAAAATCAGCAATTCCTTCATCATAAATACGCAAAGCCTCACCATAGAATGGGCGTGCTACTTTATTGACAATAAATCCAGGAGTATCTTTAGCATAGACAGGAACTTTTTTCCAGTTTTGCATCAACTCAAAGCCATAGTTCAAGCATTCAGGACTTGTCGTAACTGCACCGATCACCTCAACTAAAGGCATCAAAGGAGCCGGATTAAAAAAATGGAGGCCTAAAAAACGTTCTTTATATTGCAAAACAGAAGCTATAGAGGCAATAGATAAAGAAGAGGTATTACTTGCCAAAATACAATCTTTAGACACAATGCCTTCTAACTCCTTAAAAAGTGTTTGTTTAATATTAAGATCTTCAACGATTGCTTCTAATACAAGGTCTGAACCTTTTGCCTGCTCTATGTTTTGCGAATAAGAGATTTGTTTTTCAATCTGATCTGCAAGGGCTTGATCAATTTTATTTTTCTCAACCAATCGATTTACAATACGATTAAGATTTGATCTTGATTTTTCAAGTGGTTGCTGACTTCTATCAATTAAAACTACTTCTAGGTTTTGTGTTGAAGCAATTTGAGCAATACCACTGCCCATAGATCCTGCACCAAAAATTGTTACTTTCACTTTAAAATAATTTTGAAATCAAAATTACATTTTTCTAACTTCGCAACACAGTAAACTTATAAATCATGAAAAAACTAATCACCTTACTATTTATTTCAACTTTTGTTTATAGTTGCCAACCTGAACCTTCAAATAATGTTCCTGCTCATGAACTAGAGGGCACCTGGACGATGACAGCTTATCAAGCATTTATGATTCCGCCAATACCGACCTTTAACGATGGTGATAATGTTTGGAATTTTCAGTTTGATCAACAAAATCTAAATGTTGAGAATAACGTACATAACCAGTATCCTTATTTGTTTGAAAGTAATGATTACCTCTTAGAAGATTTGGGTGGAAACATCATCGAAATTGATGGCACTCAATATGCTTACCAAATTGATGGTCAAGAACTTTCTATTGAAAGATATTATGCACCACATATAACCCCTGAAGGAGATACCTTACATGTTGTCATCGCAGACAATCCAGTAAAGAAATTTATTAGATATTAAAACTGTTTAAATCTATCGATTAAAAGCGGGTTTTCTTTTTTCAAAAAAAGCGTTGATCCCCTCTTTATGATCATTATGAGCAGCAGCTTGAGCTTGCATTTGTTTTTCAAACTCAAGCTGCTGACTCAATGAATTTGTAAAAGTCTCTTTAAGCAACTTTTTCGTCAAACCAATCGCCTTAATCGGTCTTTTTGCTAACCTTTCAGAGTATTCTAAAGCATTTTGCAATGCCGTTTGAGGTTCAAACACTTTGTAAATCATGCCTATAGACTGAGCTTTTTTTGCAGAAATGGGTTCTGCAAAAAACATTTGGGCTGCTGCTCGCTGCTTGCCAATTAATCTAGGTAGAAAATAACTACCCCCACTATCAGGCACAAGTGCAATAGAGCTGAAAGCTTGAATAAACTTTGCCTCTTCAGAGGCTAAGGTCAAATCACAAGCCAATGCAATATTAGCCCCCGCACCAGCCGCCACGCCGTTCACAAAAGCCACAACCGGTTTTTCTAGGCTCGTAATTTTTTCAATAATCGGATTGTATGTTTTTGTAACAATCTCATCAATACTCGGACCACCCTGCATAGTAGCCTCTTTCAAATCTTGCCCAGCACAAAAAGCTTTACCCTGGCCTGTAAGTAAGACCACATGCACATTTTTATCTTGCTGCGCGTCATTCAGCACACCGAGTAATTCCTGAGCCATCGGTATGGTAAAGCTATTAAAAGCCTTAGGTCTGTTCAATGTAACAATCGCTACATTATTTTGAAGAGTATACTTAATAAATTCCATTATCAATTAAAAATAGATTTGATCACTGAACAAGCGTATTTTACTTCTTCAAGGGTGTTCATTCTAGAAAAAGAAAACCTTAAAGAAGGTCTTTGCATATCTGAATTGATGGCCTTGAGTACATGTGAGCCTGTATTTGCTCCAGATGTACAAGCACTACCCGCAGAACATGCAATGCCCTTAATGTCTAGTAAATACAATAACATTTCAGCCTTATCGGTTTTAGGCAGGCACACATTCAGCACAGTATACAATGAATTGCCTTTTGCATCTCCATTAAAGCTTACCCCCTTTATATGCTGCTCTAACCAATCAATCATGTATGTTTTTAAACTTTGAACATATTTTTGATGTGTTTGAACTTCTTGATTAGCGATTTCAAAGGCTTTTGCTAGGCCAACAATACCGTATAAATTCTCAGTTCCTCCGCGCATATTACGCTCTTGTGACCCTCCATAAATCAATGGCTTTACCTGCAAATCAGAGCTTAAATAAATAAACCCACTGCCTTTTGGTCCATGAAACTTATGAGCTGAACAGCTGATCATATCAACGGGCAATTTCTGCAAGTCAAAAGTATAATGGGCCATTGTTTGCACAGTATCTGAATGAAACAGCGCATCATACTTCTTACAAAGGTTACCCACTCGGCTTAAATCCAGTAGATTACCAATTTCATTGTTGGCATGCATCAACGTCACCAACGCTTTTGAATTGTGTTGCAACAATTCTTCTAAGTGATGCACATCAACATGTCCGGCAGCATCTACTTTTACGAAGTGTAATTGCACAAGCCCCCTTTTTTCTAGCTCTTGTGCTGTATGCAATACAGCATGGTGCTCAATAGGTGAGGTAATCAAATGTTTGATACCGTGATCAATTACAGTTTGCCAAATGGCCATGTTATCAGCTTCAGTTCCGCCAGAAGTAAAAAATATTTCTCCAGCAGAAACATTGAGCTGCTCTGCAATTGAGCGTCTTGACTTCTCAATTAAAGCTCTAGTTTTTCGACCAAAAAAATGTAATGATGAAGGATTGCCAAAGTCTTCAAGCATGACCTGATGCATAGCCTTGACTACTTCAGGGTCAATCGGAGTTGTAGCTGCGTTATCTAAATAGACCTTTTGCATAGATGCAAAAATACAGAGTTTCTAGCTGAATGCCTTGAGCTCTTCTACAAAACGCTGAGCAAGTTGTTCAGCACTTTGAGGGGTGTCACTTTCAGTATAAACTCGAATGATAGGCTCTGTATTGCTCTTGCGCATGTGTACCCACTGACGATTGTTCAATAATAATTTCACCCCATCAATGTCTAACATTTCAGTACCCGCATACTTTGATTTTATTTTTTCAAGCAATACATCAGGATTCAAACCCTCTTGCAATTCAATTTTATGCTTGCCCATAAAGTATGAC
Organism: Flavobacteriales bacterium; assembly: GCA_020631045.1. GTDB lineage: Bacteria > Bacteroidota > Bacteroidia > Flavobacteriales_G > JALEGO01 > JAHDHZ01. The sequence goes on from JAHDHZ010000039.1 coordinate 7,393, forward strand.
GGATAAGAAGCTCTTAAAGCAGAAATAGTCATTTTTTTCTCAGCTAAATGAGACAAAAATAAAGCCACACCAATTAAGGCATCTCTACCGTAATGAAAATTTGGCACAATGATTCCACCATTGCCCTCTCCTCCAATCACAGCATTTGTAGCCTTCATTTGATCTACGACATTGACCTCTCCGACCGATGATGCTGTATAGCTGCATCCATGCCGCTCAGTCACATCTTTCAGAGCTTTTGTACTTGAAAGATTTGACACTGTTGCTCCTTTTTCTAGGCCTAATACATAGTCTGCTACTGCAACGAGCGTATACTCTTCGCCGAACATTTCTCCATCTTCACACATAAAGGCCAGACGATCAACATCAGGATCTACTACAATGCCCAAATCAAATCCACCCGATAGCACGACAGAAGAAAGCTCAGATAAATGCGCTTTTAAGGGTTCGGGATTGTGAGCAAAATTACCTGTTGGCTCAGCATTAATCGTCTCAACAGTCTGAACACCGAGAGCCTCTAACAATTTGGGCACAGCCAGTGCTCCAGTTGAATTGATTCCATCAACTGCTATTTTAAATTGAGCTTGTTGAATCGCTTGTTGATTAACCCATTTGTGCTGCAAAATTTTCTGAATGTGAATATCAATATAATTTTCTTGAAAGCTGTGTTTTCCCAAATCATCAACTTGAGCAAAATGCATGTCTAAATTTTCAGACAGGCTCAATACTTTCTGACCATCCTCAGCTGATAAAAATTCTCCCTTTTCATTCAATAACTTTAGTGCATTCCACTGCTTAGGATTGTGAGAGGCTGTCAAAATAATGCCCCCTTGAGCTTTTTCAAGCATGACAGCAAGCTCAACGGTAGGAGTCGTCGACAAACCAAGATCTAACACATCAATGCCCAATCCAACCAAGGTAGAACTCACCAAATTTGAAACCATTTGCCCGCTCATTCTAGCATCTCTACCTATGACAATAGTAGCTTTTTTATGTTTTTCTAAAATAAATGCCCCATATCCTGCTGCAAATTTTACAACATCTACAGGTGTTAGATTATTAGCGGAAAGTCCTCCTATGGTGCCTCGAATGCCCGAAATTGATTTAATTAAAGTCATTTTTATGCTTTTAAACTGTGCACAAAGATATTATTTTGAGAAACTGTTTAAAATTTTGTCACAAAAAAAGCCCAGCAGAAACTTCTGCTGAGCTAAAACTTAAACAAAATGTAGACGCACTGCATTGCTGTTGTCTGTTTAAATAACGCTATCATACCAAAATAGTTGCCTAAAAATCATTGTGAAAAACTAAGCTAAAAATAAACTAGAATGCTACTGAGTATTTCTTTATCTTTACATGAAAGCACTGAAAGATGATTCACTCATCATTTGATCAAAAAAAATACTTAAAAGCATTGCTTGATAAGTTTAACAAACTTGTTAAAGATGATGATGCCGTATTTTTTGATGAGTACGAAATTGACAGTTTAAAAGATCACTTTATTGAAATTGGCAAATTTGAACATGCCCTTTACATTCTTAAATACGGTCTTCAAATCTACCCCTTTTGTACTGCCTTTAAAATCAGCCAAGCAGAGGTATTTAACTTACTAGGTCAGCAACAAAAAGCACTCAGATTGTTAGAAGACTTGCACCAATTAGAACCCTTTAATGCAGAAATCATCTCACTTAAGGGCATCATCTACTCTGAGCAATCAAAACATCAAAAAGCTTTAGACTGTTTTTTAAAAGCAGAAAAGCTTTCTTATGACAACAAATCTGACATTTACTTTAGTATTGCGCTCGAGTACTCTTACTGCAAAGCATACAAAAAAGCCATTGCTTATTTCAAAAAAACGCTCTCTGCTGACAAAACACATAAAGATGCCATTTTTGAAATCGCTTTGTGTTACGAGGCTATGGGTAAACTCAATGAAAGCATCGCTTTTTACAACGAATTTATCAATGCCAATCCATACAGCGATCATGCCTGGTTTAACTTAGGATATGTCTACACCAAGCTGGCCAATCATGAAAAAGCATTGATTGCTTACGACTACGCTTGTATCATCAACGAATCTTTTACAGCTGCCTTTATTAATAAAGGAAATACGCTTTCATTGCTTGAAAAATATCCGCAAGCCATTGAGGTCTATCAACATGTTTTGACCACAAATCCTGAAGATTCAAACATTCACTATCTCATGGGTGAGGCTTACGAACACATGCATGAATACGCCAAAGCAATTTCTGCCTACAACAGAGCCATTGACTTTGACGAAAACAATGCCGATGCATGGGCCGGAATTGGCATCACAAAAGACTTAATGGGCAACACTTCACAAGCCATTCACTATGTTAAAAAAGCCATTAAAATTGATCCTTTCAATTCAAATTACTGGTTTTTGCAAGGAGAGTATTTTCAAAAGTTAGGCTTGATCAACGAAGCTTTCTTATCTTATGAAAAGGTTGTCGAACTTGACCCTAAAAGCATTGAAATTTACCTTGATTATTCAAATGCACTTTATGAAAATGGATATTTCAACGAAGCTATTGAACTCATAGAAGAAGCCCTTGACAACAACGAGCGCTCTGCACTTTTACACTACAGACAAACTGCTTATTTTCTAGACCAAGGCAAAGAAATTGACGCGGCTTTTCATTTTAAAACTGCCCTTGAGCTTGATTTTAGCGCGCAAGAAACGTTGTTCAATTACATGCCTAAAGCTGCTGATCACACCCTTATTTTAGAAGGACTCATTCAATACGTGCCCAACGACAAGTTAAACTAACCTGTAATGAAACTAATCTCTGCCAAAGATTTACATGTTTTAATCGAGCAAAAAGCTGATATTCAAATCATTGATGTTCGTGAGCCTTATGAGAAAGAGATCTGTTGTTTGGGTGGATTGGCTTTGCCTTTAGATACTGTATTGCAGAAAATTGATCAGATTTCTCGTGAGAAAAAAGTTGTTATACATTGCAAAACAGGCAAGCGGGCAGCAAGCATCATCACAATTTTAGAAGAAGAATACGGTTTTAAAAATCTTTTTAACCTATCGGGCGGAATCATCGCTTATGCAGAGCAAGTAAACCACAACCTTGAGCGCTACTAAAACATATGCTTTAATCGGCAAGCCTCTTGCTCACTCTTTTTCTAAAGCATTTTACACCAATTACTTCACTAAAAACAACATTGATGCCATTTATAAAAACCTTGAAATCAATGATTTAAAAAATCTTCGAAAGCTCATTGAAAAGCACAATCTCTCAGGCATCAACATTACCAAACCCTTCAAAGAAGAAGCTCTAAATATTCTTGATGATATTGACCCTATTGCTCAAAAAATTGGCGCTGTAAACCTCATCAAAGTTGACCGAATAAATGGCCAAATTAAATTGATGGGATACAACACCGATCACCTAGGGTTTTCAAAAAGTATTGATTTAAAAAAGTATGACTCTGCTTTTATTTTTGGTTGGGGTGGAGCAGCCAAAGCTGTATCTCATGCACTAACTAACGCTGATATAAA
>JAHDHZ010000039.1:11024-19260 GCA_020631045.1 Flavobacteriales bacterium
GTTGGGGTGGAGCAGCCAAAGCTGTATCTCATGCACTAACTAACGCTGATATAAATACAACAATTGTTTCAAGAAATCCTAGAGGCAAACAAATAGGCTACTATGATCTTAAAACACTTAAAATCCCCACTAAAACCCTTTTGATTAATTGTACTCCTTTAGGCATGAATTCTTTTAAAAACAGATGTATAGATCTTGATTTTAGCCAATTAAATCAGCAGCATTTGTGTTATGATCTAATCTATAACCCCAGTAAAACAGTTTTTTTAAACCGCAGCGAGCAAAATGGTGCTAAGATTCAAAACGGCAAAAAAATGCTAGAACTACAAGCTTTAGAAGCCCTGAAAATTTTAGGAGTTTTTGTACCTTAGAGCTTCATGTTAAGAATTCTAATTTTTCTTCTTTTGAGCTTCTTCTCAGCATCAAGTGCAAGAGCCTCATATATTCTCATTCAGATGGATGAGACGCAAAAAAACCATCTAAAAGCCTACGGCATCGCCTATTGGATTTTATCTCAAGAAGTTGACACTTACTGGTTACTCAACTACAAAGGCGGAAGTTTTATGTGTAAACATGCCCCTCAAATTGAAAAAACCTTGATTACCAAAGATGTGAGCTATTCAGTAATTGCTGATGCTCAGAGTACTTCTATCTTAGCTCAAATTGCAAATCCTGAGGTAAATCAAGATGCAATCAAGCTTGAAAAAGCACCTAAAATAGCTGTCTATTCTCCCAAATCTAAACAACCCTGGGACGATGCGGTCACCTTAGTGCTTACCTATGCTGAAATTCCATACGATGTCATTTACGATGATGAAATCATGCAAAACAAACTTAATTTATATGATTGGTTGCATTTACACCACGAAGACTTTACAGGGCAATACGGTAGGTTTTACAGATCGTATCGCAATGCCGATTGGTATAAAAAACAAGTCGCAGAGTTTGAAGCAACCGCCAAGCGATTAGGCTTTGCTAAAGTTTCAGAACTCAAACTAGGAGTAGCCAATAAAATTAAAGCCTACACGGCAGGGGGTGGATTTTTATTTACCATGTGCTCAGGCACTGATTCTTACGACATTGCACTTGCCGCTGAACAAGTAGATATTTGTGAATCAATGTTTGATGGAGATGCTGCAGATCCGGCTGCTCAAGACAAATTAGATTTTACCAATGGTTTGGCCTTTGAAAACTACAAATTAGATCAAAACCCTATGAATTATGAGTTTTCTACCATTGACGGATCTTTACTGCACATCCCCCTAGGAGAAAAAAACGATAAGTTCACCCTTTTTGAATTCTCTGCTAAGTGGGATCCTATCCCGACTATGTTGTGTCAAAGTCATGAGCAAATTATTGATGGATTCATGGGCCAAACCACTTCTTTTAATAAAAAATATTTACGGCCAGATGCTACAGTAATGGGTGAGACCAAATCAATTGGTACGGCCAAATACATTCACGGAAAACTCGGCAAAGGTCAATGGACCTTTTACGGAGGGCATGATCCAGGAGATTATCAGCACTTCGTGGGCGATCCACCCACAGATTTAAACCTACATCCCAATTCAGCTGGATACCGTTTAATCTTAAATAACATTTTGTTTCCCGCAGCAAAAAAGAAAAAACAAAAAACATGACACGACTTTTGGTAACGGGCTCTAATGGATTACTAGGACAAAAAATTTCTACCCTAGTACTTAAACAGTATACCGATCAAATTACTTTATTGGCAACTGCTAGAGGGTCAAATAGACTACCAAACTTAGCTTCTAAAGACTATAAGTCTTTAGATTTTACAGATAAAAGCCAAGTAGATAAATGCTTTAAGGCCTTTCATCCTGATGTGGTGATTCATGCAGGAGCTGCCACAAATGTTGATTGGTGTGAAGACCATCAACAAGCTTGTGATTTAACAAACATTCAAGGCACAAAGAATATTGCCCAAGCATGTAGTGAGCACAACGCTCATATGGTACATATTTCTACCGATTTTATTTTTGATGGATCAAAACCCATTGGTGAATTGTATAAAGAAGACGAAGCTGCAAATCCCTTGTCTTATTATGGTTTATCTAAACTCAAAGCAGAACAAGTTGTTCAAAACATTTGCTCAGCACACAGTATTTTAAGAACTGTTCTAGTCTATGGCATTGTACACGATATGAGTCGATCAAATGTCGTGTTATGGGTGAAATCAAAGCTTGAAAAAAATGAATCGATCAGTGTAGTTGACGATCAATACCGTACTCCGACCTTAGCAGAAGACCTCGCTCAGGGAAGTATTTTAGCTGCATTAAAACAAGAAAAAGGCATTTTCAACATCTCAGGCAAAGACTATATGAACATTTTTGAGTTGGCTCAAAGAGTAGCTGATTTCTATAATTTAGATCGTAATTTAATTAAGCCTTGCAGTTCAGAAAAACTCAATCAAACTGCCAAAAGACCTCCCAGAACTGGTTTTGATTTATCAAAATCTAAAACTCAATTAAACTACCAGCCAATGAGTTTTGAACAAGGGCTTGAGTTGCTCACCAAACAACTTTCTGATTTTAGCTAACAAGCCATTAGTCAAACAAAAACTGTGAATCTTTTTTGTTAATTTCGCTTTTTACACACTTCATGAAAAACAAATCTACGCTCTTACTTTTCACATTTAACTTACTGTTTTTAAGCGCTTCAGCACAAACTGACGAACTCATCAACGAGGTGTTTAAAAACTATACAGGCTGGTTTGTAGAATTGATTTTTTATGCGATTCCTTTTACCAGTGAGATTTCGATTCCTTGGGTGTTGTTTCCTTTGATTTTGGGAGCAGTCTACTTCACACTCTACTTTGGATTCATCAACATTAGAGGCTTTAAAACAGCCATCAACATTGTTTCTGGAAAATACGATGAAATTGAAAAAACTCCTACTGTTTCAAAACAAGTAAGCACAACTGAAGGTGGCGATCAGCCAGACACCATAAGGGTTGAAGGTACTCAAGGAGAAGTTTCTCATTTTCAAGCACTCACTGCAGCGCTTTCTGCCACAGTAGGTTTGGGAAACATTGCTGGAGTTGCTGTTGCCATATCAATTGGCGGGCCTGGAGCAACTTTTTGGATGATCGTTGCCGGATTGATTGGCATGTCTTCAAAATTTGTTGAATGTACCTTAGGGGTAAGGTATAGAGAAATTAGCCCTCAAGGAACCGTTTATGGCGGCCCTATGTACTATCTAAAAAAGGGGTTAGCAGAAAAAGGATTGGGTTCTGTCGGTAAAGTATTAGCCGTCTTGTTTGCCATCATGTGTATTGGAGGGTCTTTCGGAGGAGGCAACATGTTTCAAGCCAATCAGGCATTTGGGATGTTTCAAACAGTTACTGGTTTTTCTCAAGGATGGATTTTCGGAATCTTCATGGCTATTTTGGTAGGTATTGTGATCATCGGAGGCATCAAATCAATTGCCAATGTGACCGATAAAATTGTACCCTTTATGGTTGTGATTTATGTGTTGGCGTCTCTTTTTGTGCTGGGTGCAAATTTCTCTTTGATTCCTGAGGCTTTTCATCAAATTCTAAACGGTGCTTTTACTGGCGTGGGTATTACTGGAGGTGTTTTTGGAGTCTTGGTTCAAGGATTTAAAAGAGCAGCGTTTTCTAATGAAGCAGGTGTAGGATCCGCCTCAATTGCACATTCAGCAGTCAAAACAAATCATGCAGCAAGCGAAGGATTAGTTGCCTTATTAGAACCCTTCATTGATACAGTTTTAGTGTGTACCATGACAGCCTTAGTATTAATTATTACAAATATGCAAGGTGATTTGATGACCTACGGCAGTGCCGTAACTGCAGGGGTTGAAGTAACCTCAAAAGCATTTGGCTCTGTGATGTCTTGGTTTCCTTATGTGCTAGCTGTTGCTGTGATTCTATTTGCTTTCTCTTCTATGATTTCTTGGTCTTATTATGGCTTTCAAGCCTGGAGTTATCTATTCGGAAAATCAAAAAAAATAGAATACACCTATAAAATACTTTTTTGTTTGTTTGTCATAGTAGGTTCTGCTTCAAAACTGCAAGCTGTGATTGACTTTTCTGATGCCATGATTTTTGGTATGATGGTGCCTAACATGATTGGTCTGATCATTCTTGCCCCGGTTGTAAAAACTGAGCTCAATAAGTTTATCTCAAAGATCAAATCTTTATAAATCATGAAAGATTTTTTGAGCGAATACTTTTCTTTTTCAAGAACTGAAAGAAATGGCATCATCTTCTTACTTGTGCTTATTCTTCTGGCAATTCTTACGCTAATTTACCTAAAGAATAGAACCATCACACCAAGCTTATCTCAACAAGTTATTCAATCTGAATTAGATCGATTGAGTCAATTAACTCCTTCTGACCGACAACAAAGCACTAACAGTTTTCAAGATTCACTTTGGCATTCTAAAAAGCCTACCGAGCAGGCAGCTTTTCAAGACGATCAACCAAACTCTAAACAGGTCTTCACTGCTCAAAAAAAAACCTACAATAAACAAGACTACAAAGCGCAAGAAAAAAAAATCATCACATTTGATCTAAATTCAGCTTCTTTAGATCAAATGGTTGCTTCAGGTACTAGAGAATGGCTAGCCAAAAGAATTGTAAAGTACCGCTCTATTTTGGGTGGATACCACAGCAAAGAACAACTCAAAGAGGTCTATGGTATGAAAGCCTCAAATTACCAGTGGATCGTTAAACGCGCGAATGTAAATCAGCCATTTACTCTGAAAAAAATTGACCTTAAAAATGCTGATTTTAAAACAATTTTAAAACACCCTTATGTTGAATATGAACAAGTGAAAAGTATCATGCAATTGCGCAAAGAAAATAAGCTTGATAATTCTTCTGTAAAGAGCTTGTTTTCAAACACAATATATGCTAAACTTGTACCCTATCTTAAGTTTGATTAGATGAGTCAATTAGAGCAACAAATCAAAGCCGCCATTAGAGAAGTTGAAGACTTTCCTAAAAAGGGCGTTAACTTCAAAGACATAACTACCCTTCTGGCCTCACCTGAGCTTTGCAATCAAGTCACTGATTATTTAGCTGAAACATATAAAAGTCTTGACATTGATCTGATTGTTGGCATTGAATCGCGTGGTTTTTTGTTTGGATTTTCATTGGCTCAAAAACTAAACATTCCTTTTGTTTTAGCTAGAAAAAAGGGGAAACTTCCCTTTCAAAAGATTTCATATTCTTACGAGCTTGAATACGGCACATCTATCGTTGAAATGCACGTAGATTCTATTCAACCTAGAAACAAAGTACTTATTCACGACGATTTGCTTGCTACTGGAGGTACAGCTGGTGCTGTAGCAGAACTTGTTAAACTTAGAGAAGGAGTTTTGGTTGGATTTAACTTTTTAATTGAACTTAGTTTTTTAAACGGTAGACAAACTCTTGAAAAGCAATCAAACAACATTATTTCTCTTGCAAAATATTTTTAATTATGGATTTTAGCTTAAACGAAAATCAAAAAATGATCGCCTCTATGATTCAAGATTTTGGTAAAAAAGAAATTTTACCAAATTTGATGAAATGGGACGAATCTCAAGAATTTCCTGTAGAAGTCTTCAAAAAACTTGGAGATCTAGGTTTAATGGGCGTTTTAGTTCCTGAAAGCTATGGTGGTTCTGGATTTGGTTATTTTGAATATGTCACGGCCATTTCAGAGTTGGGTAAAATTTGTGGCTCTATTGCGCTTTCTATGGCCGCTCACAATTCATTGTGCACGGGACATATTTTGAAATTTGGCAATGAAGAGCAAAAAAAGAAGTATTTACCTAAGCTTGCAACAGCCGAGTGGATTGGCGCGTGGGGCTTAACTGAAACAGGTACTGGATCAGATGCTGGAGGCATGCATACGGTTGCTAAAAAAGAAGGCGATTACTACATCATCAATGGTTCTAAAAACTTTATTACTCATGCTATTTCAGGCAACGTAGCAGTAGTCATTGTAAGAACAGGAGAGAAAGGCGACTCTCACGGAATGTCTGCCTTCATCATTGAAAAAGGCACTACAGGATTCTCATCTGGCAAAAAAGAAGACAAACTTGGCATGAGAGCTTCTGAAACTGCTGAGCTTATTTTTGAAAATTGCAAGGTGCACAAAGACCAATTATTAGGTAAAGAAGGTGAAGGATTTATTCAAGCTATGAAAGTACTTGATGGTGGTAGAATCTCTATTGCCGCTCTTTCTTTAGGTATTGCTAAAGGTGCTTTTGAAGCGTCAATAAAATACTCAAAAGAACGTGAACAATTTGGTAAACCCATCGCCAAATTTCAAGCCATAGGGTTTATGCTTGCAGATATGGCTACAGAAATTGAAGCTGCAGAATTACTTACCTTTCAGGCGGCCTACCTTAAGAATGAAGGCAAAAAAATGACCAAAGAATCTGCTTTTGCAAAATATTATGCCTCAGAAGTTGCCGTTAGAACTTCTAACAATGCCGTTCAAATTCATGGTGGATATGGTTATACTAAAGAATTTCCTGTCGAAAAATTCTACAGAGATTCTAAATTATGCACTATAGGTGAAGGAACTTCTGAAATTCAGAAGCTTGTTATTTCAAGAGATATTTTAAAATAGACTTGAAAGAATAGATTTTTTTAGTAAATTTGTCGACCTAATCAGAAGAAAAGATATGTTAATCATTCCAGTTAAAGACGGAGAATCAATAGATAGAGCTTTAAAAAAGTTCAAAAAGAAATTTGATCGTGTAGGCATCATGAAAGCTCTAAGAAAGAGAAAGCAATTCACTAAGCCATCTGTTGCCAGAAGAAACGAAATTCAAAAAGCTGTTAAAAAAAGACAATATTTAGAAGGTCAAGAATTATTCTAATAAAACTTTTCTTTAAAAAATTCGTTATAAAAGCATTCACAAGTGAATGCTTTTTTTGTTTATATCAATTCGTTCTTAGAGTATCAAGAAAAAATCAAGAACTACTCTAAACACACGATCAAATCATATCGTATTGATCTCAATCAGTGTGCCCAATTTTTATCACAAGAATTTAACATCTCAGAGCCTAAAGCCGTTCATAAAAAACACCTTCGTGCTTTTTTAGCTGTACTAAAATCACAAGCACTTGAAAATAAATCCATCAACAGAAAAATTTCAAGCATCAAAGGATTCTACAAATTCCTCACCTTCCAAGAAAGGCAAAATCACAACCCCAGTTCAACTATAAATTTTTTAAAAGAAAAGCAGCGCAACACCAATTACTTTTCAGAAAAAGAACTCAAACAAGTTGACTTATTAGAAATTGAACAAGAAGATCGCCTTATCCTTGAATTATTATATCAATGCGGATTACGAATTTCAGAGCTGATTCAGCTCAAAGTACAAAACTTTAATTTAGATCGCAAAGTTTTAACGGTAATAGGCAAAGGAGCTAAAACCAGAATGATTCCTCTAGGTAATCATCTCAGTACATGTGTCAAAAATCACATTGACCAACATCAAAAAGCATTCTCTGATCACCTATTTTCTTTAAAAAACAAGCAGCCCTTATATCCTAAGTATATTTACAGAAAGTTGCAATCTATTCTAGTATTTGCACAGAGTAGTTCTAAAAAAACTGCACATGTACTCAGGCATTCATTTGCAACACATATGCTTGAAAATGGAGCGAGTCTCAACAGCATACAAAAGCTTTTAGGGCATAGCTCTTTATCCACCACTGAAATTTATACACATAATTCTCTTGTGAAACTCAAAAAAAATTATAATCTTGCTCATCCAAGAGCTTAAAAACTATAAACCAAATCAATGAACGTTACAACGCACTCTATACATTTTGATGCAGATAAAGATCTGCTAGACTTTATTGAAAAGAAAGTACAAAAGCTGCAAACCTTGTATGAGCCCATTATCGACGCTGAAGTTTTTTTAAAAGCTGAAAAAACAAGCATTGCAGATAATAAAACTGTTGAAATCAAGTTAAACGTTCCTGGAAAAGATTTATTCGCTAAAAAAAATGCATCAAGTTTTGAACATGCAACAGATTTAACTGTAGATGCATTAAAACACCAGATAGAAAAGAAAAAATCAAAATAATTCTATTATACTATTTTACTTTAATAAAAAAATCCATAACTTTGCGGACCTTTTAGTAGGTGAAATAGTTCTTTTCTTAGATAAGATAAGTATTTAAAAGTAAGTGCCGATGTAGCTCAGCTGGCCAGAGCAGCTGATTTGTAATCAGCTGGTCGGG
>JAHDHZ010000004.1:0-16284 GCA_020631045.1 Flavobacteriales bacterium
TCAATTATTTTGATTCAAGAATTACTGGAGTGACCAACAATTACGAGGCAACAGCAGGTTCTGAAGTGGTAGTGATTACATCTGGTATTCCTAGAAAGCCAGGCATGAGCCGTGATGATTTGATCTCTACCAATGCGGGCATTGTAAAATCTGTGACTGAACAAGCGGTGAAGTATTCTCCTGATGCTAAAATAGTGGTGGTTTCTAATCCTTTAGATGTAATGACCTACTGTTCATATTTGGTGGCTAAAAAACCTTCAACTCAAGTATTCGGAATGGCAGGCGTGTTAGACACAGCACGTTACCGCTCGTTTTTAGCTATGGAGCTAAACGTCTCACCAAAAGACATTCAAGCTATTTTAATGGGTGGGCACGGAGATACGATGGTGCCCTTGCCAAGATACACCACAGTGAGCGGAATTCCGGTTACTGAACTCGTTTCAAAAGAACGCATCGATGCGATTGTTGAGCGTACCAAAAAAGGAGGCGGAGAGATCGTGAAACTCTTAGGTACTTCAGGATGGTACGCACCAGGTGCTTCAGCTGCACAAATGGTCGAGGCGATCGTGAAAGATCAGAAGCGTATTTTCCCGGTTTGTTCTTGGTTGCAAGGTGAGTATGGTATTAAAGATTTGTATTTAGGTGTACCAGTTGTGCTGGGCAAGAATGGTATTGAAAAAATCATTGAGCTTGATTTGAACGACGATGAGAAGGCGCTTTTAAAGACTTCTGAAGATGCTGTGAGAAGCGTAAAAGAAGTACTTGATAATATGAATGTTGTTGCTTAAAAGCACAAAAACAAAGATTATAAGCCAGAGCACTTGTTCTGGCTTTTTTATTTCAACTATATGAAGGCAATTTTTTTGGTTTTTCTGGGCAGTGGTTTGGGTGGATCGTTGCGCTACGCGCTTTCTTTGTTGATTAAAAACCCTCCAGGATTTCCGTTAAGCACTTTTGTGATTAACATATTGGCTTGTTTTTTATTAGGCATTGCATCTGCGCTGTTGGGTGAAAAATCAGCGGCGCCTTTTTACTTGTTATTTGCTGTTGGTTTTTGTGGTGGATTTTCTACTTTTTCTACTTTTGCCCTTGAAAATTTCAACTTGCTTTCAGCAGGCCAATTTTTACAGTTTGGTTTATATAATCTGCTGAGTATAAGTGTTGGATTGTTTTTTATTTGGTTGGCCATACGTCTTTGTGGGCAACCCTTTTAATGATCGTTCGTTATCTGATAAACTATGGCACTTTCTATTGATAAATTAAAGGAGTTAATAAGTGGAGCTTCTAAAGACGATCGAAATTGTCAGCGAGAAATTTTTGAATATTTATATGGTAAGATGATGGTGGTTTGTTTGCGTTATACCAACAATGAAGATGAGGCAAAAGATGTATTGCAAGAAGGGTTTTTAAAAGTTTTTAAGCAAATTAAAAACTATACTTCTACAGGGTCTTTTGAAGGATGGGTACGCAGAATTATGGTCAATACTTCAATTGATTACTACAGAAAACGCAAGCGTAACAAGATTGTGTATGCTCAAGATGATTATCTATATGACGCCTCAAGTGAGGTTGATGATGCCCCAGAATTTGAGTTTGAAGACGATCAAAAGATCGATCCTAAAAAAATTATGCAAGCCATGGCAGAGCTCACTCCTGCCTACAAGGCAGTCTTTAACATGTATGTTGTTGAAGGATACACCCATAAAGAAATTGCTGGTCAATTAGGCATCAGTGAAGGCACTTCAAAATCAAACTTATCAAAAGCAAAGCTCAAGTTAAAAAACAAACTCGCGCATTTATTTAAAAGATGATGAAAGATAAATTTGAAGAACATATTAAAAAAAGCTTAGAGCAGCACAGTGTCCAGTATGATGCACAAGCATGGACTGAGCTGTCTAAACAACTAGACGCTCAATCGGGCTTAGGTTTGCAGAATAAGACTTTTAAAGTATTTTCAGCTGTAGCTTTTGTGGGTTTAGCAGCAGTGCTCTTTTACTTTTCTAAACAGCAAGCAAAACTACCTGCAGAAAAACCTAAGTTTACCATTAAACCCTTGCCAGTTAAAGACGATTTTAGAGTTCAAGAATTAAATCCTTCAAAGCCTATTGCTGAGACCAGTGAAGAAGAATTTGAGCAAGTTGTCTTTGAAAAATCAGTTCAAAACACGTCCAAAGAACAGCTTAAAAATGAATTGTCAGAACTCGAAAATGATACTACACAACAAATTGAAAAAGAAGTAGCCCCTGAGGTTTTAGAAAAAAAACACCTTAACCATCCAGAGTTAAAACCTTTACAAGCCTTAGAAGAACAGCTCGACTTAAGCCTTGATTTTTCTGCTGATTTTTCAATCTCAAAAAAGCGTTGTGCAAGAGAGATCATTGCTTTTAAGGCAGCTGATCAAGATTGTGCGTCGTGTATTTATACTTGGTATTTCGGAGATGGTAACACTGCAAACGGCCCTGATGTAAAATACATTTACGCCAATGAAGGCAGTTACGAGGTAAAACTTGAGGTGCGCAACAAGAAAATACAAAAAGAAAACAAAGCTATTTTTGAGATTTTCCCTTTGCCCTCAAAAGATTTTGATGTGAATTACGATGAACAGTCTTCGGCTCCTCGTTATTTGTTTAGTTATGCAGGACAAGATGCACAAGAAGTGAAATGGGCTTTTCCTGATCAAGAAATTAAGCAGGGTTTAAGTGTGAACAAATCTTTTTTATCAACTGGTAACAAAGAAATTAAAGTTGCGGTGACCAATATGTATGGATGTAAGTTGGTAGCTGTTATTCATCAAGAAGTCAACAGAAATTTAGATTTGATGGCTCCCACAGGGTTTTCACCCAATGGAGATGGTCAAAACGATGACTGGTTACCAGAATTACTCAGAAATGGCACATACACTGACTTTACTATTCAAGTGTTTGATCGTCATAAAAGACCAATGTTCTCATCTTCTAATCCTTTAAAAACTTGGATGGGAGAAATTCAAGGCAGTTCTGAAAAGGCCAACACAAACGAAATTTACTTGTGGCACGCCACCGTGGTTGATCCTAAAACCAAACAAAACTTGAAGTTTCAAGGGTCGATTTACCTATCTGAGTAGACAATAAACCACTACCTTTGTTTTAATGGCAAAAATCACAGGAGTAGTCATAACCTATAACGAGCAGGCCAAAATTGCAAATTGCTTAAACAGCCTTAAAGGCGTTGTAGACGAGCTAGTGGTCTTAGATTCTTTTTCAGATGATCAAACTACTCAGATTGCTGCTTCTTTAGGCGCTAAAGTTTATAAAAGTAAATTCAAAGGGCACATCGAGCAAAAAAACATGGCACTTGAGTATGCTACTACAGATTATGTGCTCTCTTTAGATGCCGATGAGCTGTTGAGTGATGAGTTGATAACTGAGTTGAGAAGCATTAAGCCAACGCTTAGTAAAGATGCCTACAGTTTTAAGAGAAAGAATTTTTTTAAAGGCAAATGGGTACGTTATTCTGGTTGGTACCCCGACCGTAAAATCAGGTTGTTTAAAAAGTCTAAAGGCTTTTGGGGTGGAGTGAATCCCCACGATGAAGTACTTATGCAAAGCAGCAGTGCTATTGAAAATATAGATGCTGATATCTTGCATTATTCTTTTGATTCTAAAGAGGCACATCAAAAACAAATCGAATTTTTCACTACTAGTGCCGCTCAACACTTATTTGATCAAAACAAATCTTTTCATTTCTTAAAGCCATACTTGAGTGCTTTGGCAACTTTTCTTCGCATGTATGTTTTTAATGTTGGATTTTTGGATGGATGCTTAGGAATTTACTTGGCTCGATCATCAGCACAGGCTTCCTTTTTGAAGTACAAAAAACTTGAAAAGCTATACAAAAAATAGGTTTGAAAAGGGTTTTACATATCAGTTCGGCAAAAACCTGGAGAGGAGGCGAACAGCAGATTGCCTACATTCTTGAAAACCAATCTAAAGGGTTTGAGCACATGGTCTTTGCTCCTAAAGGCTCAGAACTTTTAAAATGGGCCTCAACTCAAGGGTTAAATTCCATTGGTTATGTGAAACACTCAGGGTTTAGCCTAAGAGCCTCTAAAAACCTTAAAAAAGCAGTGCGACAGCACAACATAGATGTATTGCATGTACACGATGCCCACGCGCACAACACTCTATTTCTCGCCCATCATATCTTCAGATTAAACACTCCAGCTGTTTTATCAAGAAGAGTCGATTTTACCCCCTCGCGCACCTCTTCTTTTAAGTACAATTTAAAAGCCATCAAGCGCATTGTTTGTGTGTCAGATTTTGTTCGATCTATCATGCAAAAAAGAGTCAAAGAAACTCAAAAACTCATCACCATTCACGACGGAGTAAGACCCCAAAAACAAGAACACAAAAGCTTTTTTAGAAAAACATACAACATTTCAAAAGACACCCTTTTAATTGGCAATGTGGCAGCGCTTGCTGACCACAAAGACTATCCAACTTTTGTGAGAACAGCTAAAGAGTTACTTGAAAAACACCAAATCAAGGCTAAATTCTTAATGATTGGCATAGATGCTGAAAGCAGTGTTGAGGTGAAAGAAATGATCGCCCAATTAGGTTTGAGTGACAAGATTCTTCACACGGGTTATGTGACAGATCTCAAAAGCAAACTCTCAGAGCTTGATGTATTTTTATTCACCAGCAAAGAAGAGGGTTTGGGCAGCAGTTTAATTGATGCTTTCAATGCTAAAGTACCAGTAGTAGCTACCAAAGCGGGCGGAATCCCAGAAATTGTAAAGCACAATCAAACAGGATTGTTAGCAGATATCTCTGATTACAAACAACTTGCCGAACATGTCATGTATTTGATCAAGAACTCAAAGGAGCGTAAAAAACTGATCGATCAAGCACAAGAATCTGCTTTAAACTTTACCGATAAAGTAATGGCTGAAAAAACACATGAAGTTTATTTAAAGGTGTTGTTGTAAACTAAACTTTGGTGAAAATCCTTGTGAACTTTTTGGTGCATTCAAAGTTTACCTTTGTCAGCACCAAAAAGTTCACAAGGATTTTCATCCAAAGTTGAATTTCTTTTTTTAAAAACAATAAGTTTAACTACTTTATCGTTATACACAAAAACACACAAAACCATGATAAAATTTAAATTATACACGACTGTTTTTCTACTAGTTTTTGCAATGTCTTCTTGTAGTAAGAAATACACCTGTTCATGTGATCCGACAACATCTGCAGAGGGGTATGAGCAAAAAGTAAAAGCTGATAATGTAGAAGAAGCTGCTGTAAAATGTAAAGAGATTAGTGAGGGCTGTACAGTTATTGTAACTTAATAAGTTCTTTCTTAAAAAAAATACTTTCCAAATCCCTCCAAGAATTGTTTTACTCTACCTCTAGGTTCAAGTAAACAAAACAATCCAAACACTAAAAAAGGCAATCCCAACACTCTGTACCTTACAATAGCGCCTAACACAGGGGTAGTGTATCCAACCAATAAAAAGAAGAGCAACACAAAAAGAAAAGCAAATAAGACGATGTTTTTGTTTTGGCTAAAATGCCATTTGGCTTTGTAAAAAATGATGCACAAGACTAGAATCAAGGCGTAATTTTCAAGTAGTGATGCAAGCTCAAGTGCTCCTGAAAAAGAACATGGTAGCTTGTAAATTAAGACGTTAAATAAGCTTTGCGGAGCAGCTACAAACACAGAGGTGTAGTCCCATTTTAATGTAGAAAAAGGCAGAATGCTACCCGCGCCAGTTTCATGCATCAGGCGAATAAAATCATCTTGTTTTTTAAACAGCATTCTGGGTACACTCAAATGAGGTCCCAATAAAT
The DNA here is from genome assembly GCA_020631045.1 of Flavobacteriales bacterium. Lineage (GTDB taxonomy): Bacteria > Bacteroidota > Bacteroidia > Flavobacteriales_G > JALEGO01 > JAHDHZ01. Next base: position 5,829 of record JAHDHZ010000004.1, read on the forward strand.
CAGTGGCTACAAAACAAGCATATAATGTGATAAGTAAGAAAAAATAGGCCTTAAAGGGGTGTTTTTGATTTTGATTGATCACGTACACTACAGTTAATGGCAAGGCAATAAAAAGGGCGTAGGCTTTGATGAAAAACCAGAAGATCAATAAAATCACCATCGACACGACACCCCAAAAGTTTATGTTTTTCAGACTTTTTTTAAGGCCATGCAAAAATAGTCCCATAACGCCTATGGCAATACTTTCTTTGAGCATGCCTGAGCTCCACAGCAGCATAGAGGGCATTAGCGCAAGAAGCGAGAAGGCGAGGTATTTTTGATACAGATGTTTTTCAAAAAAGCTGTAAAATCCAACCAAACCTAACAGTGAGAAAAAGGCACTAAATAATTGATTAATATGCAGTGAATGAAACGAAAATAAGCTCATAAAGCCGTGCAGGCGAATCATGGTTCTATTGTCGTTTAAAAAGGCGCGTTCCCAAGCGCGGTACCAATGGTTCATTTTACTGTAATACAGTTCTTTAAACTGCTGTGAATCATCAAAGCCGAAGAGCATACTAAAAAAATCAGAAGCATTGTTTTGCAAGGCATTGTACATAATGCTTGCATCGTCGTAATACTTGAAAATATCAGCGTTTTCTCGACCCTGATCGGCATACAAATAAGTATAAATGCCGTAAAGGGCAAAACAAGCAAAGACCTTACACAAAAAGGTGATTTGAATCAATTTATCAGGCAAATCAACCCCAAAATACTTTGGAATATTTTTTGCAATACTTAAAAGTACAAGCAGGTAAACTATAAAGAGTAAAAATTCAAACACTTATAAACCAGTTGCTGTTTGTATCAAAGTTAGCTGAAAGCGATCAGAAGTAAAACTTTACTTATTTTAGTGATATGACCATAAAAAGCGTTTTTCTCTTTCTTTTTTTCGGGTGGATGAGCAGTGCTTTTGCTCAGCCTGCTGAAAGGCACAATACTCGAGAAGAGTACATCAATATGTTTAAAGATGAGGCCGTTAAAGAGATGAAGCGTACAGGTATTCCGGCCAGTATTACTCTGGCGCAAGGTATTTTAGAGAGCGGAGATGGCAACAGTCCTTTGGCGCGTTATGCCAACAACCATTTTGGTATCAAATGCCATGATTGGAAAGGCGCAACTTTCATTCAAGACGATGATGCAAAAGACGAGTGTTTTAGAAAATATAAAAACCCCAATCAATCTTTTAAAGACCACTCAGAGTTTTTAACCACTCGAAATCGATATGCTTTTCTGTTTCAGCTCAGGCCTACTGATTATGTTGCTTGGGCGCATGGTTTAAAAAAGGCAGGTTATGCGACAAATCCTAAGTATCCTGAGCTGTTGATTCGTATTATTGAAGAAAATAATTTACATGCATATGACAAACAGTACGTGGCTCCGACCGCACAGATAAACATTAACAAGGCTGGTGAGAATTTAGATTTGGCACGACCTAGTACAGCGGGTTTGTATCAGGCTGCTGCAGTCTTTGAAAATCGAATCAAGTACACCAAAGCAGGTTTGAATGATTCTCCTAAAAGCATTGCCCAAAAGTTTAACATGGCGGCTTGGCAAATCAAAAAATACAATGATTTAGAATCTGAAGATTATAAATTCGAGCGTGGTGAAATGGTGTTTTTGCAACCCAAAAGAAGAAAATCTAAGCAAAAGACTCACGTAGTTAAAAAAGGAGATACTCCTTGGAGTATTGCTCAGAAATACGGCATTAAACTTGAGCGTTTAAGCATGTATAATTCAATTACGCGCTACAGTAAATTAAGTGTTGGTGAACCTTTAAAACTAAGACCTTGAAAAAAGTCATAGATGGTAAATATCAGTTTATAGAGCAGGGAGAAGGTCCTGTGCTAGTCTTACTGCACGGCTTATTTGGTCAGCTTTCAAATTTTGAAGGCTGCATCAAACACTTTTCAAGTCAGTTTAGAGTAATTGCTTTGCAGTTGCCTATTTACGAATTGCCCATGCTGAAAGCCAATTTAAAAAGTTTGGCCAGTCATTTGACTGATTTTTTAAATCACATGCAATTCTCAAAAGTACATTTATTAGGCAATTCTTTAGGGGGGCATGTAGCTTTACTTTACGCCCTTGAGCATGAACATAGATTGCACTCTTTGTGTCTGACAGGAAGTAGCGGATTGTATGAAAATGCTTTTGGGGGGAGTTTTCCTAGAAGGGGAGATAAGAACTTTCTTAGAGCGCGCATAGAAAAAACATTCTATGATGCTCAGATGGCTACAGATGCATTGGTAGATGAGTGTTATGAGGCGGTAAACAACAAAGAGAAGTTGGTACGAATCTTACAAATGGCCAAATCAGCAATTCGAACAAATTTAAGATCAGAACTCTCAAAAATTACCTTGCCTACTTGTTTGATTTGGGGTAAAAATGATGAGATTACTCCGCCCAGAGTAGCTGAAGAGTTTTCTGAGAAAATTAAAAGTGCTGAACTTTTTTGGATTGATCAATGTGGGCATGCTGCCATGATGGAACACCCTGAAAAGTTCAATACTTTGTATCATAACTGGCTTTCGAAACACACCTTTATATCATGAATGATCAATTAAAAGCTGAGTTTGTCAAAAGTTCTGCTAAGCCAGATCAATGCCCCCCTGCCAATAAACCTGAATATGCTTTTATTGGGCGCTCAAACGTAGGAAAATCTTCGTTAATCAATATGTTGGTTGGCAATTCAAAACTGGCAAAAACCTCAGGAAAGCCTGGTAAAACCACTTTGATCAATCATTTTTTAATTGAAAACACTTGGTATTTAGTCGATTTACCAGGGTTTGGATATGCTAAGGTCTCTAAAAAATCGCGCGAGAAATGGTTGATTGAAACCAAGAAGTATTTGCTTGATCGTAAAAATTTAATCTGTACATTTTTACTGATTGATTCTCGAATTGAACGTCAAAAAATCGATGCAGAATTTATGGAGTGGATGGGCAAAAAGGGCATTCCTTTTGCATTGGTGTTCACAAAACTCGATAAACTCTCTTCAGGAGAGTGGGGTAAATTACAAGCGAAATATTTACGTAAAATGCGTGAGCAATGGAAGAGCCTTCCGCCCATCTTTACAACATCTGCGGTTAACAAAATGGGTAGACAAGAGCTTTTAGAATTTGTTGAGCATTATAATGAGGGGTTTAAACTTTAAAAATAAAGCTTAATAATCCCCAACATAAAATAGATTCAACATCGGGTAGGCGATTCTGTTGAATACAGGAATTTGATTGCCATTACAATCATAGTATTTGTATCCTACACCGTTTGATTGGTTAGAATCTTGGTAAATAAGTACATAATACACATCTTGACCATTTAAAAATTGTTCTACTTGGGAGACATCGCCATACAAAATGGCAAGCTCATCAATTTTTGTATTGATCCAAACATTGGAATTTTGAGTGAGTTCAAAACTTTGGTCGCAAGGCGTAATTTCTTCATCTGAGCATGATGCTGCACTTAGAAGTATAGCGAAGAAAGCTAGGCTGAGTGATTGAAGTGTTTTCATTAGGCTTATTTACGAAATACTTCATATAAGGTTTCAGTTTTAAAACCGAAACCCTATTGTAGTGCTCACCATAAATCTGTTTGTAGATACATCAGTTGCTTGAACGTAAGCAGGATCATAGAGGTAAATCTGAGTATTTTGTCTTCTAGACTGCCCCGTAACATCAAAAAAGAAATGTTTTTTTGCATAGCCTAAGCCAAAACTATAGGTAGATTGAGCGTTGTCTGCAAAACCATCGTTATTGGTATTGCCCTCAAGGGCATAACCAGTGCGAACAGAGAAGGGTTTAATTCTTGCCTCTGCTCCAATTCTTAAGTTGTGTGCTTGTTTATATATTGTTTGGATAGCATCGTTTTCTGCGCTGAAGGCGTATACAGAACTAGGAGTAGATCGCATGTGCATATGACTATAGTCAACAATTTGATAATCAATGCTGAGTAAGCCATATTTTTTAAAAATATAAGCCGCTCCTAAATTATACCGCGCAGGAGTTTTAATTGAATAATCAAAAAAACCTGGGTTGTTGTCAATATCAAAGCTCGTATTTTCATAGTTTGCTACAATTGAGGCGTTATAGTTTTCTTGAAATCCAACTCTGGCAGCACTTTGAGCACTAGCACCTAGGCGCAAATATTTGTGAGGGCGATAAATGATACCAAAGCTAAAACGTACTCCTGCTCCATCACTGTTGATGATGTCTCTAATTTGAAAATCTTTCAGCTCTGTAGTAGAATCGTTTGCACCAACAATTTCACCATAAACAGCGTCAAGCTCGTAGGTGGCAGAAATAGCTGAAATAGAACCTGCAACGTACAATTGGTCGTCATAATTCGCTCCGTAAGTGAAGGTAGCTTCACGCATGTCACCTCTGCTCTCAAGAGTATAGCTTTGAGCTTGTCCGTAAGAAGGAATTTGAGTGAAGAATTCTGTTTGCCCACCGATGTTGATTGAATCGATTAGGTATGCATCCCAAGCCAATCCATCAGAATAAGGATCAAGACTGCCAGTGCCATATTGAGCAATATCATCTCTAAATTGGTCTAATAAAGAGCTTGAGTTGTTAGTGCCTAACACAAACATGCGTTTGTTGAAGTCTGCAAGCTTGTTGAAGGTCACAGAAAAGTTGGTGTTTCTCCACTTACTACTCTCAGAGCGGCTAGCATTTGCAATCACAAATCCAATGTTTGAAAATTTAAACGAGGTTCTGTAGTCTAAATTGGTATTGTTTAGATGTGAAGTTGAGGTTTCAAGAACAGATACATAGGGTGAGAAGGCAAAGCTAGATTTTCTGAATACCGCTACAGAGGCTGGATTGGTGTGTACGGCACTTAAATCTCCACCCAGAGCAGTGAAAGCTCCACCCAAAGCATTGAACCGGGCTGTTCCGTCTAAAGAGAATCTACTGTATCTAAGCGCATCATCTTGGTTCTGAGCTGAAAAAGTAACTGCAAAAAGGCTGCAAAAAGACACAGCAATGGTTTTAAAAAATGGTTTCATCATCTTTTTAGTTTAAAGCGCCCAAAATTGGGCGCATGGTTTTTCATGATTGTATTTCTTATTTGGTTTATCTGCCTCTACGAGAAGATGAACCAGAAGAGCGGGCAGGAGACGAAGATCTTGAGCTTCTTGAAGAAGATCCAAAACTTGAAGACCTGCTACTTCTTGATGAGCCTGAAGAATAATTTCTTGAGGGGCTCGAGCTGCGGTTGTAGCTTGAAGAAGAAGTGCTCTTATTTGAACGTGTTCTTTTTGGGCGTTCATATGTTGGGGTATTACGCGTTTTATTTGTTGGCGCAACTTCTCTTGTATTACTTGGCGCTCTGTAACTACCTGTTCTAGTAGTGTTTCTTGACCTAGGGGTAGGAGTTACTCTGGCAGGATTTTCTGTCTTTGTAGCACCACCACTTCGTGTAGGTCTTTCGTTAGAATATACAGGTGTAGTCTTTGTTCTATTGCGCTCAATAGTTCTTGCAGGTCTACTCGTTTCATTTCTGGGGTTTGTAGTAGTTCTGCTGGTGGTTCTAGGAACTGTGGTTCCAGTTCTAACACCAGTAGTTCTATTGCCCGTTGTTCTGACGCCAGTAGTCGTAGATCTTCTTGGAGTTACAGCTGCAATTTCAGAAGAGGTAAATCTTGTGTTAACTGCTGAACTAGCGCGCTTTGCACTAAATGTAGATCCTACAGATCTTCTGGTATATCCTGTGTTAGAAGCTCTTGAACCTCTATGGCCGTAATGGGCATTTACAGAATTGGCATCAAAACTATTGTAATAGTTGTTGTTTACTCCGGCATAAAAACCAGCATTATAACCATTCCAATAATTCCAGTTGTTTGCACAAAATGGACGGTTAAATCCGTTATTCCATCCAAAGCCATTGTTGAATCCCCATGGGTTTACGTAAGCTGCGCTGTAATAACCGCTCCATCCTGGAGACCATCCAAAATCGTAGCCCCAAGCAAGGTTGTTGTAGCGGTTCCAAGAGTTCCACCCCCAGTTCCATCCTATACGAGCTCTCCAAGGAGAAGGTCTCCAGAAGTCATATCCTAAATAAATACTTGTGCCATAGCACAATGGGTCATAATTATACCAGTACATATTGGTATAAAACGGGTCGTAGTAGCTGTAGGTATTGATCGGACGGTGAAATCTTCTAATGCGAGAAGAATACGCATAATCATAGTAATCGTCACGATCAAATCGGTAGTCATCTCCGTTGTAATAATTGTTGATTGTAGTATTGCCTTGCGCGTCTACAACAGTTTGAGTTTCTGAAGGCAAATAATCATTGTATCTAGGAGAGGTATATTCAGATTCATCAACAGTATTTACCGGTGAGGTTGATGAATTGTTTTGCTCAAAGGTGCGGTCATCAGTATCGTAATAGATGTCGTCGTATTCTTGAGCAGTTAAGGTTAAAGTGTTTAACAGTAAAAAGTAGAACCCTAAATAATGTGCTATTGTTTTCATAATTAAACTTTTTAAGTAATAAGCAAAAAGCGTGCCAAATTTTAAAATATGCTTTTGCTCTATATAAATATACGAAATATTGTTTTTTAAGGCTAATGTGTATAGAGGTGGATTTTATGGGATCTTAGAAAAGGTTTTTTCTGATCATAATTTAAATAGTTTTTTAATTCAAGAAAATAAAAAAATAGTATCTTTTGTTGATAAATTGTATAATCATGAAAAATCTACTAATTGTTATATTATTATTTCAAGGCTGTTTTTTAAGCCTCTACGCTCAAGTGGCCATAAATAAGACGGGAGCTGCGCCTGATGCAAGTGCGATTTTAGATGTGCAAGGCACTGATGGAGGGTTTTTGATGCCAAGAGTGGCTTTGACTAGCAATACTGATGCTTCAACGATTTCTTCTCCGAGCACTGGACTTATGGTTTATAATACAGCTACAGCCAGTTCTGGTTCTACAGCGATTACTCCCGGGTTTTATTATTATAACGGTGCCAAATGGGTTCGGGCAGATATTCCTGAGGCCAATGTGCAGAATGGATTGAGGTTAGATAATGATACTATAAAGCTTGGAGGGAGTTTGATTGAGAATACAACAATTGATGCTGATTCGCTCAATTTAGTAATTGATAGTGCTAATTATATTTTGTTAGGAGCGTATTCTTCAAGTGCAAGTTATCCACACTTGGCACTTTCTAAGCCTTTAGGAACAGCTAGCTTAAGTTCAGGAGCCACAAGTATTACTTCTCTTTTTAGGGCTTCTCCTTCAAATATAGAAGCAACTTACGGGACTGATGCCTATTCTACTTCACTAGAGATTGGAGATGGAGAGATTACTATAGATTTAAATCCTACCTTATTTACTAATCCAAGATCAATCTTTGATATTGATGGTGGAGTTTGGACCAGTTCTATCTCTTATTTTGATATTATGACATTTGGCACTAAAACCAATACCTCTTTGATGAATACCTCTTCTTTTACCTTATCTTCATCAGATTTTTCAGATATTTTTTCAGCTTCGTTTGCTACTGGTAATGTTGGAATTGGTACCTCTTCTGCAGATGAAAAACTACATGTAGAAGGATCCATTAAAATGGTTGATGGCAATGAATCAGCAGGCAAGGTATTGGTTTCAGATGCTGATGGAGTGGCTTCTTGGTCAGATGCTACTAGTTTAATGAATGTGAAAAATGGATTGAGCTTAGCGAGTGATACGATTAAGTTGGGAGGTATATTGACCGAGGATACTGAAATTGAACTTTCTTCTAATGACGATAAAAATTTAACGTTTACTTCATCTGCTGGTTCAGATTTTGGGGAAATTGAATTTTATATGGCATCTGACAATCCAAGAGTTTCAATAAAAGGAGATAAAAGCTTGTACACGGGAATAAGAATTAATTATGAAGACGAAACTAATCCTGTGTCTTTAAGTTTAGTTGAAGGGACCGATTTTTTGATAGAAGCAGATGGAAAACTTTATTTAGAGTCAGGAAATGAAATGTCAATTCATAGTAATTCACTAACGCACCCTATAAATTTTTATAACGGATCATTTTCTGATGGAAGGGCTGCAATTATAAATGGCAATCAATTTGGAATAGGCTCAGGATTGCCTTCTGCAAAGTTGCATGTTATGAATGACAATTCAGGCAATGACTCTGCGTTTGTAGTAACTGATCGAGGATATGTGGGCATTGGTCTGGTTTCTCCAGCTTCGAAATTAGAGGTTTCTCAAGCTGCTTATACAGGCTCTGACTTAAGATTCTCGGTTGCAGGAAGCCCAGATCGGTATAGTCAAATTAGCTTAGATGGTGCTCATCATCAGGCTATGTATATAGAGCTTGACCCAAATAATAATTCAAGTTTTGATCAATTTAAAATTGAAAAAGATGGTTCAAAAGATTTATATCTTATTGATGCTTCAGATAATCATATTTGGTCAATTGAAGGTGTTGAAGGCATGCGGTTTAGTCAAAATAGCAGGTTAGGTATTGGCACCAATGATCCTGATGAAAAACTACATGTAGAAGGTTCCATTAAAATGGTTGATGGTAATGAAGCGGCAGGTAGGGTGTTGGTTTCAGATGCTGATGGGGTAGCGTCTTGGTCAGATCCTGCGCTTGCAAGTGCTTTAGAAGATGCAGATTCAGACACTAAAATTCAGGTTGAAGAATCGTCAGATGAAGATATTATTCGATTTGATACTAGAGGGGTTGAGCGTATGCAGATAGACAGCAATGGAAATGTAGGTGTTGGGACTACAAGCCCCAATAGTGCTTTTCATGTGTATAGATCTTCTGCAGGCAGTGTTATAAATTTAGAACTATCAAATAATGCAGGGGCAATTAATGATGCGGTAAGTATGAAAATGATTTGTGGAGCAGGAGTTTCTGGAGAGTTTGGAACTATTTTAACCCATCAAAGACAAGGCTTTTTAGGCGGAGATTTTTTAATTAAAACAGCACCTACTTTAACAGGAACACCTGTTGAGAGATTTCGCATTACACATGATGGAAATATTGGTGTTGGTTCTAACGACCCAGATGAAAAATTACACGTTGAAGGGTCTATTAAAATGGTTGATGGAAATGAGGCATTAAACAAGGTTATGATCTCTGATGCTGATGGGGTAGCATCATGGTCAAATGCGACCAGTTTGATGAATGTAAAGAATGGGGTGAGTTTGTTGAGTGATACCATTAAGTTGGGGGGTAGTTTGACTGAAGATACTGAAATTATTTTAGGAGATGATGATGATAAAAATATTACGTTTAGAGGAGATAATGGTTCTGGAGATCAGTTAGAGATTGAAATTTTTCATGCTAAAAACACTTCAAGGCCCTCACCTGGTTCAAATTATTCAGGAGGTGATTTTGTTAGTGGAGTAGAGTTTAATCATCCTGATGAAGGAATTAAAACAATTTTAGGGTATTCTGATAATCCTGATTTTGTCATATCTTCTAATCAATCTTCTTCAATTATTATAGATCCTAGTTTACAAACTTATGACTTACTTGTGCTAGACGGAGATATTAAGATACAAGATGGAGCATTAGTAGAAGACTTAGTAATTATTTCTTCTGATGATACTAGTCCTGATGTTTCTGATGGAAATATCTTCACTACTTCTGCTAATACTATTGCAACAACTATTACTACTCTTGATAATGCATCACCTGGCCAAACTATCACTATAATAGGTGGTTCAAATACAAACTCATCTACCATTACAGATGGTGGTAATTTTAAACTTAGCGCAAATTGGACAGCTTCACAAGATGATGTTTTAATTGTGGTGTGTACCGCTGCTAATACTTTTGTTGAGGTTGGAAGAGTTAATAATTAAAATAGGATAAAATTGGAATTAAATTCCAAGTTTTATCCTATTCCCTGCTTTAGTTGTAAAAATTAATATATTTAATAAGTGAATAATATACAACGCTCTATAAAAAAGCACATTCTTTCTTTTTTTGACCGATCAAAAGTGCTCATGCTTATTGGTGCTAGGCAAGTGGGTAAGAGTACGTTGTTCAATCAATTGGTTGATCAAGATGCCTTATGGTTAAATGCTGACTTAGCTGCTGTTCGATCTCGTTTATCAAACCCAAGCTTAGAAAATCTTAGAGATATCATAGGAAGCTATAAAACAGTAGTCATTGATGAGGTGCAACGCGTTGAAAACTCTGGCTTATTGCTCAAAATTTTGCACGATAACTTTAAAAATGTACAATTCTTAGCAACAGGTTCTTCTGCATTAGAAATAGGCGATCGGGTTTTTGAGCCACTAACAGGTAGAAGTATTGTCTTTCATTTATATCCTTTTACTTTATTAGAATTATATGGTGAAAAAGCAAGCAACTTTGAGTTACAGCAAGTACTGTCTTTTCATTTGATCTATGGCTTATACCCTGAAATATGTAATCAAAGAGAT
>JAHDHZ010000004.1:16384-30356 GCA_020631045.1 Flavobacteriales bacterium
ACTGTCTTTTCATTTGATCTATGGCTTATACCCTGAAATATGTAATCAAAGAGATATTGCACAAACTCTATTAGAGAATTTAAGCGATCAGTACCTTTATAAAGATGTGCTTATTTGGAAAGATATTCGAAAGCCAGAAATGCTTGATAAATTATTGCAATTATTAGCCCATCAAATTGGTTGTGAGGTTTCTACTAATGAACTCGCCACACAATTAGGCATAAAGAGCAATACCGTTGAGAGTTACATTGACTTGTTAGAAAAGGCATATGTTGTTTTTCGACTTAGATCTTATAGCCAAAACCCCAGAAAAGAACTTAGTAAGAGTCAAAAAATTTATTTCTGGGACAATGGCATACGCAATGCTGTAATTTCAAATTTTTTGCCTTTAGAAAGCAGGTCAGATATAGGTGCTCTTTTTGAAAACTTAGTGATTTCTGAGCGCATGAAATTCTTGCAACATCATCAAAAAAAGATAGGCAGCTATTTTTGGCGAAGCTACAACCAACAAGAAGTAGATTTAGTAGAAAAAACAAGTACAGAAATTAAAGCCGTAGAAGTGAAATACAATACCAAAAAGAAGCATCGTGTTACCAGAGGTTTTACAAATAACTATCCAGAAGCAAAAACTTTTGTCATCACTCCTGAAAATTTAAAATGGGTATATCAGTGAACTTTTTTCAGTACCCAAGCCCCTTTACACTCCCCCCAAACCTCAAATCCATTTTGCTTAAGTTCAAGCACCTTACTTAACCCTTCTTGTGTAGTAAGCGGGTAAAAACTCTCTGTCTCACTATATACAATATACTCGGCATCTTTCAAAATCGGAAAGCTATAAATATGCTCTCTCAATGCCAAATGAGGTACAAAACTTGTAGTAGCAGAAACCTTGGCGTTTTTAGGAATTTGATCAATTAAGTTATGTGCCTGCTTAATATCAAATTCTTGGGTATAATGCACTTTTTGATACACTCTAGAAGCTGCTTTGTCAATAATTGCAACCGGGTTGTCTAACAATCGAATGGTGCAGGCAATTGAAAGACAGAGTGCTATAATCTGTAAGCGCCTATTTTTTAGAACAGTAAAGGCTCCTAAAGCCAAAATAGGAGCAAACTCAATATTGTAATGCCCAGATGCTCCCCACACCAAGTAATTGTCATGCAAGAACTTTTGACCCAACAACGGAATCAACATGATCAGGTAGTGAGGTTTTGCAATCAGCCATGGCAATCCACCCAAAAAAAGAAAAATCCACACCTCAAGCTTTAAAAAATCTCCATGCACGGGCCCAACGTGATTGGTGAATAGCATTTGTATGGTCTGCAAGGGGTGCAAAAGGGCAAAAGTGATGATCTCAGAGATGTTGCTGCCTAAATGCGTAAAGTCTAAATGATCAAAATCTTGGTGAATCGAGAGATAGGGCATCACGTATTGAGTGACTGTGATGAAGTAAAATGCACTTAAAATTGACCCTGTAGCTAATAGCAATAATATTCTTTTATCTGAATGGTATTCAATGGCAAGTCCGACGCAAATGAATGCCATGAAAAGTGAGAAGTTTTCTTTTCCGATGAGGCAAAAAATAAGGGTGAAAAAGCTGGCAAGGTGTTTTCTGTCTCTCACAAATACGAAAAACCAAGGCAATACCGCCGCTGAAATTACATTGCTGTGATAATCTTGCACAAGAGCTGCAATGCTGCCAAAAAAGCTTAAAAAATAGATGCTTGCAAGTAAGGCTTTTGACCTATCATTTTTAAAAAGAGTATAGATTCCACCCGCGCCGAAGAGCATAAAAACAATTTGTATAATTAAAAGGGTGTAGGTGCCAAATATATATACTAAAGGGCTGAAAATCATGAGGTAGAGGTCAAAATGATCAGCCAATAGGTTTTCAGGATTCACCCTAAAAATTGTGCTGTTATCAAATCTCAAATGCGCATAATCATATAAAGCGTTCGTGTACAGGCCTAGATCTAGAGCATAGCTTCTAAAGCAGTAGTGGTTAATAACAGAAATCAGGCTGTATATTATAGCAAATAGTATAAGTACAGCGATAAAATTGCGGTGATTTTTAAGGGTTTGCACTGCTCAAAATTAAGAAACTGTTTTTAAAGCGGTGTTGGGGCAAACCATTGCCCCTCCCGTAATTAAGTTATGAAACAGATCGTTGAAAGCCGTTTTTTAAACGCATATATACGCTTAAAAACGCTTATAAACACTTTGCCTTACAAGATTTTTTAAGGTCTTGTTTTCAAACTTTATATTACTTTTGTTTTTACCTTAAAACGCTATGGCAAAAAACTTTACCACCCGAGAAGAAAATTATTCAGAATGGTACAATGAGATTGTAAAACGTGCAGATTTAGCAGAGAACTCAGATGTGCGCGGCTGTATGGTAATCAAGCCTTATGGGTATGCCATTTGGGAGAAAATGCAGCGCCAGTTAGACGATATGTTTAAAGAAACAGGGCATGTAAATGCATATTTTCCGTTGTTTATTCCTAAATCTTATTTGAGCAAAGAAGCCGATCATGTAGAGGGGTTTGCTAAAGAGTGTGCAGTGGTGACGCATTATCGTTTAAAAACATCTGATAAGGGTGGAGTTGAGGTTGACCCAGCTGCAAAACTCGAAGAAGAGCTTATTGTGCGCCCAACATCTGAAACCATTATTTGGAACACCTATAAAAATTGGATTCAGTCTTATCGCGACCTGCCTATTTTAGTTAATCAATGGGCCAATGTGGTGCGTTGGGAAATGCGCACGCGCTTGTTTTTAAGAACAGCAGAGTTTCTTTGGCAAGAAGGCCATACGGCACATGCTACCAAAGAAGAGGCCATTGAGGAAACTGAAAAAATGCTAAATGTGTATGCTGAATTTGCAGAGCAGTATATGGCAGTGGCGGTATTGAAAGGGAAAAAAACCGAAAGTGAGCGTTTTGCAGGGGCTCTAGACACTTATTGTATTGAGGCCTTGATGCAAGACGGAAAAGCTTTGCAGGCAGGTACTTCTCACTTTTTAGGCCAAAATTTTGCCAAGGCTTTTGATGTGAAATTTGCAGGAAAAGATGGCAAGCAAGATTATGTATGGGCCACTTCTTGGGGAGTAAGCACGCGTTTAATGGGCGCACTTGTCATGTCGCATTCTGACGATCATGGATTGGTACTCCCGCCAAAATTGGCACCTATTCAAGTGGTGATTGTGCCTATTTATAAGGGAGAAGATCAGTTAAAAGCCATTGCTGAAAAAATAGATACGCTGTTGCCTAAGTTAAAGGCATTAGGAATCTCTGTAAAATTTGATGATCGAGATACGCATAAGCCTGGCTGGAAGTTTGCTGAATATGAGTTTAAGGGCGTGCCCATCAGAATTGGACTTGGAGCAAGAGATTTAGAGAATGGTACAGCAGAATTGGCTCGAAGAGACACCCTTGAGAAAGTTACTATTGACTTTGATGAAATTCAGCAAAAGGTGCCTGCTTTGTTACAAGAAATTCAGGATAGTTTGCTTGCAAAAAGTAAAGCTCGTATTCAAGACACCACTACTGTAGTTGATGACTATGAAGGCTTTAAAAAAGCAATTGATAAGGGTGGATTTGTATCAGCACATTGGGATGGAACTCCCGAAACTGAAGAGCAAATCAAAAAAGAAACCAAAGCGACCATTCGTTGCATCCCTTTAAACAATACCTTAGAGCCAGGAACATGTATTTATAGCAAAAACCCATCCACCCAAAGAGTAATTTTTGCTAAAGCTTATTAAAACAATCTATTATGAGTAATCAAACTCCTTTTGAGAATATTGTACAAACAATTGCAACAAAATCTGTAATGAAACAGCAGGTTTTTGAGAACACTTCAGCTACATTTAAAGACTTGGTTGAGGTGATTAAAGCAACGATTAGTGAGCTGAAAAAGGCCATGCCTGACTTGAAAGCCAATATTCCAATTGATTATAAAGTAACACATAAACATGAAATACGGGTTACTATAGCAGGCGATGTGATGGTTTTTCACATGCACACCAATGTCTTTCAGTTTGATACTTCACACAGCATGTGGAAATCTTCGTACATCACAGAAGATGATCAGCGGTCCTATTGTGGAATTATCTACGTGTATAATTTTTTAAAAGACTCTTTTAAGTATGAGCGTCAGCGTGATTTGGGTTATTTGATTGGACGTATTTTTGTGAACAAAGACAAGCATTATTTTGTAGAAGGAAAACGCCAAATGGGGTTCTTATATAATGACTTTGCCAATGCTGTAGTTGATAAAAAAGAATTGCGCAAAATCGTAGAGTCTGTTTTTATGTATGCTTTAGGCTTTGATTTGTTTATACCAGCTTACGATACTATGAAAGAAGTTACGGTATATGAGATGCAAGAAATCTCTAAGAATGCTCCGCAAACAGGTAAAAGATTGGGTTATCAATTTAAAGCTGATAACGACACCATATCATAAGGCTCATTTAGTTAAAAGCCTTATATTTGTTTTTCACTACTTTTAGTAGGGGCTCATAGCTCAGCTGGTTAGAGCACCTGACTCATAATCAGGGGGTCCATGGTTCGAGCCCATGTGGGCCCACAGGATAAAAGGGAGCTTTTTAGTCTCCCTTTTTTATTGAAATATGTTTTTTTAATCATTAAGATGTTAAAATCAATCAAATCAAGCGATCTATACAATTTCATCTTTTTGAAGTGCTTGCACTGTAAAAAAGGAAACTTTTTTGTGTCACACCCTTATGATTTCAAGAAAATAGGCCAGGTACACAAAAATTGCCCTGAATGTCAGCGAAGTAATTTCCCTGAACCTGGATTTTATCAAGGTGCAATGTATGTTTCATATGGATTTGGTGTCGCCCTCTACATGGGCCTATTTATAGCAATGAACATCTTATTTCCTGACTTAGGGATGAAAAACATCATAATTGTTATGTCAGTTTTATTTGTTTTGCTGGCTCCTTTAACTTTTGCCTACAGTAAGATTACTTGGGCAAAAATAAATTTTTCTAAAAAAGAAGAGTAGGGTTAAAACTTCCATGTTCCACCCAGTCCGAATCCGTAAAGATGATCAATATTGAGCATCACAGAAGCGCGTTTGATGATGCGTCCTTCAAGCATTACTTGCCATTCTTTATCTGTATTGGCACGGTAAAAGATGTTCACATAAGGCATCAATGGAATTTTGCCTGAAAACTCAACTCTCCAATCTAAATCGTGGTTGATTCTAGCCTCTGCGTTGATGAAAAGGGGTAAGGTATAGCGCATACCCACAACCGCCTTAGGAGATGCTTTGAATGAGGCAGTTACATCGTTGCTGTCAATTACATAAACTCTGTTGTCTCCGCCATTGATGAAGGCACCTGCATAAAGGCTAAGAAATTGATCTTTATCTACATAGTAACTGTAATCAATATCAGTTTCAAAATAAAAGCGGTAGTCAGATTCAAAATCTACTTTGAAATCTGTTTTGTGGGTAGCTGAGGTCCAAAAGAAGTCAACCATGTTGTACATAAGGCCGATGTGTCCGAAGTTGACGCGGTCACTTTCTTGCTGACTAGCGGCTTTGGCTACATCAGAATCTTGGGTATACCCTTCATAATGCACCTGATTTTGAAGGCCAGTCTGTTTTCTAAACATCTGATTGGTATACAAGTTGTAATCTTTGTCTTTATCAGCAAGTACATCTAAAGTTACTTCATCTAAAGGTTTGATGTTGATCGTGTGCTTGTAGGGTGAATATTTGCCTTGTGCATTGGTGGTTCTAAAATAATGCCCAGAAAGGTGTAGGGGTTGGTAAAGAGGCGTTTTATTTTTAATGATCAATTTCACATTCTCACCTTTTGCTATTTTAATGCGTCCGTTTCGATCTGTTTGGTTGGATGAGACATCAAATGTGTAGCGCTGCATATTGCCATGTAATTTGATCTTCACCTCTCTTGAGGGTTTGGTGGTATCAATGTGAGAGGAGTCGAGAGCCTTGATCATGTGATAATTAAGCACAAGGTCTTGTTCGCGCAGAATAGAATCGGCATTTACGTTTTCATTCTTCTTTTTGTATTGGTCACGTACTGCAGCCATTTGTTGCAGTTTGTTCATGCCTGTAGTATCTGCATTTTTGTAGACTTCTAGCTCGTCATTCCAAGCCACACCTTTCAAAGAAGAAGATTTAAAAATATTTTGTACTGAAATGTTGTGGGGCTCTATGAGTGAAGAATCTCCGTGAATCTGGGCGGAGTCTCCAAAGAAAATTGAGGTGTAGTTGTATCCGTCTTGTGCTTGAGCTCTAAATTCATAGGCTAAACTATCTGAAGGAATTTCAATCAACACATCATAAGTCTCTCCCATTCCGATGAGTATGCGATCAACACTTTGCGTATCAACGGCAATGCCATCTACGGCAGTTAGTAGCATGTCAGAGGCTGCAAATTTCACATCATAGTTTGTTGCGCTTGATGCATTGATTAAACGCAGTAGTATTTTATTGCCTTGTTTGCATCCTGAAATTTGCATAGATGTGTCTCCATTGATGAATTGATAGTCTGTTTTGATTTCAGACAAGCCAATTGCAGGGATGCGCTTAAAGGCATTTTTAATTCTATCTAAAGTTACCTCGTTGTATAGGTAGTCAAAAGCAGTTTGCGTTTTTTTCTTTTTGATGTCATACCACCTTGAGTTACGCTTCAAGGTTTTGATCACTTCTTGATGAGCATCTTTATTAAAATCAGAGAGTAAGATAACACACTCTTCTTCAAATGAGAAGTTTGGGTAGGTGCTAGACTCAACCACAATTGCACCGTAAAGACCTAATTGTTTGTGATCTTTTGTAGTGCCATAATATATAAAGCTGCCTGCTTTATCTGTCTTAATTTGAATGGTTTTTGTTGCTCCTGGTGCTATAGCAACACTGTTGATACCCACATCGCCTATGTCTCTGGGAGACAATTCAAGCCCTACAAAGTGAATGGATGTAGGCTCTTTGAGTTTATTGGTAATATTGATTTTATGTGCAGTATTTTGAGTAAGCCTTAAAGTAGGGCCCGTGAACTGATTGTTGATTAAGATGGTTTGAAGCGTATCTCTGTCAATTATGGTATTTCCATTTGAAATGGTAAGTTGAATAGGCTGGTTTTGAGCAAAACCTGATGTTAAAAACATTAAAAAACAACAGTAAAAGGCAATATTCTTCATGTAAATACGGGTAAAAATCATGTTGAGATAAAAAAAATTAAAAAAAATCCAACATACGAATATGTTTAAAAACCTTTGTAATTCCTAGCTTTTAAGCATTTCTTCTTCACAATCAGCTGTTTATAATCAGAAAAATATTTGCGGTGTATGGCTTCATTATATAGTTTTGCCCCAGATTAACTTTTTAAAACTATGAAAACAAGTAGACTGTTATTTTTTACAATTGGTACTTCTTTAGTACTCGCGAGCTGTAATCCTCTGAATAAGATGATTAAGAATGCTCCTTTGGTTAAGTACAACGCTGAGCCCAATCCGATCGAATTGAAAGGAGATGAGGTAGCGATCACGTTTAACGGAGAAATTCCACCAGAATATTGGCACAAAAAAGTGAAAGCTGATATTACACCGGTATTGATTTACCCAGCTGAAAGCGCAACTCCAACAGAAAAAGAATTGAAAACTTTTACTGTGATTGGTGAGGTGGTTGAAGGTGATGGTAAAAAAATTGCATATGAAGAAGGTGGTAAGATCTCTTGGTCTGATAAGGTAACTTATGAGCCAGCGATGGAAACTGCTAAGGTTGAGTATAGAATTCACGGTACTTTCAAGAAGAAAGAAAAAGATTTACCTGCTGTAAAAGTAGCTGACGGAACAATCGTAACTCAGTTGTTAGTAAAAGGTGATGAGCGTGTAATTGCTGGAAAAGACAACTTTGTAAGAGTAACTCCAGTTTCTACTCAAGCTGATATTCACTATTTAGTAAATTCACCTTCTGTTCGTTCATCTGAATTAAGATCAGATGATTTAAAGGCATTAAAAAACTTTTTAGACAGTGCTGAAGGAAATAGAATCGCTGTAAAAGGTGTGAATGTTTCTGCTTATGCTTCTCCTGACGGTGAGTTGTTGAAGAATGAAAACTTAGCAAATGATAGAGCTGAAAGTGCTACTAAAGCTGTTAAGAATATTTTCAAGAAAGCATTGAAAGATGCAACTTTAGCTGATGAAGGATACACTTCAGGGGGTAAAGGTGAAGATTGGGATGGATTCAAAGCTGAGATGGAAAAATCTGAAATTGCTGACCGCGATTTAATTATCAGATTACTTCAAATGCACTCTGATGTTGAAAAAAGAGAGCAAGAAATCAAAAACCTCTCGAAAACATACAAATCAATCTCAAAAGAAATCATGCCTAAGCTAAGAAGGTCTATGATTACTGTTCAAGCTGAAAAAACTGGATATAGCGACGAAGAATTAAAGACGCTTTCTACTTCTAACCCTGAAGTATTAAATGTTGAAGAAATTCTAAAAGCTGCTACTTTATTTGATGACTTAAACCAAAAATTAAGCATCTACAAAGCTGCTGCTGCTCAGTTCGGCGACGATTGGAGAACAAATAACAATGTAGGTTTCGTGTTGTTTCAACAAAACAAATTAGACGATGCTAAAATGGCTTTTGAAAAAGCTGCTGCGTCTAACGAGCCAACTGTTATGAATAACTTAGGTGCGATTGCAAGATTGCAAGGTGATGTTGCTAAAGCTAAAGAGTACTATAGCAAAGCTACTGGTGCTGGTACTGAGGTTTCTCACAACTTAGGTATCATCAATGTGATGGAAGGAGAATACGCCGCTGCTGTTTCTAACCTTTCAGCGCACGGTAACAGCTTTAACTTAGCATTGGCTAAAGCATTAAACGGTGATAATGATGGTGCTTTAACTACTTTAGATGCTTCTGAAGAGAATGGTACTGGATTAGGGTTCTACTTAAAGGCAGTTGCTTCTGCTAGAAAAGGAGATGCTGCTGGTGCAACTATGAATCTTACTAAAGCCATTCAAAAAGATGCAAGTTTTAAAGATAAGGCGAAGAAAAACGCTGAGTTTATCAAGTTTAAATCTGACAACGGATTTGCAGCTTTATTGAACTAATCGAAAAATACAGAACTACTTATCAAAGCCTCTTAGCTACAGCTAAGGGGCTTTTTTTATGTACAAAATAGATCAACGCTTATTTGTATAGTATATAAATGCACGATGTTTTATATTTGTATATATGAACATCTATGCCTTTATAACACCTATTGTACTTTTCTTCTTAGTCTTAGAAATAGTGGTGTGTTTGCGTAAAAAAAATGGTTTTTACAATTTTCAAGATACCATTACCAATTTAGCTACAGGCATTGGCAATCAATGTGTGAACATCGCCGTAGCATTTTTTGTCTATAAATTTTATGGCTTCATTTATGCCCATATTCCATGGAAGGTCTCTGAGACCTGGTACAATTATATCTTACTGCTTTTAATCAGTGATTTTGTTTTTTATTGGTTTCACCGAACAGGCCACTCAATTAACGTATTTTGGGCGGCGCATATGCCACACCACTCTTCAGAAGAATTTAATTTATCGGTTGGCATTCGCGCAAGCTTTACTCAGCGCATCTTTCAATTTGCCTTTTTTGATTGGGTCTTGGTTTTGTTTGGATTCTCACCTGAAATGATCTATGCTACTGCCGCAGTGCATTTATTGATTGCCTATTGGCACCATACCAAACTCATTACCAAAATGGGATGGTTTGAAAAGCTGTTCGTGAGTCCTTCTCATCACAGGGTACACCATGGCGTTAATCCACAGTATATAGACAAGAACTTCTCTGAATTTTTAATTGTTTGGGATAAAATTTTTGGCACTTATGAGCCAGAAGTAGAAGAAGTATGCTACGGAATCACGCATCCACCCAGAACATGGGATCCTATTTTTGTAAACTTTCAATTCTGGAAACATTTGTGGGACGATATGATTGCAGCGCCCTATTTTTGGGACAAAATACGCCTGTGGTTTATGCCTTTAGGGTGGAGGCCAAGAGGTATTGAGGTAGAAGAGCATGGTGTGTTGGGGTATAACCTAGACCAGCAAACTAAGTTTTCTTCAAAACAATTGAAAAACTCGAAACCTTATTTGGTGTTGCAAGTGGTGATGGCTTTAGGGTATATGTTTGTGACCACCAATCTGCAGTTTGATTTGAGTGCTTTGCACAGAGTAGTGTTGTCGGGTGGAATTTTCTTGATGATTATCAGTTGGTCAAAGATTTTAGAAGGTAATAAAAATTGGTATTTCTTAGAATTTTTTAGGTTGGCTTATATGATGGGGGCAATTATTGGAGTGATGCACTTCAATGGATTACTCAGTATTTCTTCGTGGTTGTTTTTAGCAATATCAGCGCTTTTTGGAGTAAGTTTTTTGCTCTTTGCTTTTTATGTAAAAAAAGATGAGTTAGAAGGAGTAGCTTCAGTACATCCAGAACCCGCTTAACCTGTCACAAAGGCTTTGACATCTTTTTCTTGAATAGGGTCTGACCCTAAAATAATCAAGCGTTCAATCGTGTTTCTAAGTTCTCGAATGTTGCCCGTCCAATTGTGCTTGGTTAAAGCATCAATTGCTTTTTGATCAATTTTTTTAGCAGCATTGCCATATTCTTTGCTCACCAATTGCAAGAAATGCTCAACAAGCTCAGCAATATCATCTCTTCTGTCATTTAGGTCAGGTACATGAATTAAAATCACACTCAAGCGGTGGTACAAATCTTCTCTGAATTTACTATCGGCAATTTCTTGTTTCAGGTTTTTATTGGTCGCGGCCAATACTCGCACATCAACCTTGATTTCTTTATCACCACCTACGCGGGTGATTTTATTTTCTTGCAAAGCCCTCAAGACCTTAGCTTGAGCAGAAGCACTCATATCACCAATTTCATCTAAAAAGATCGTACCGCCTTGTGCTTGTTCGAATTTACCAGCTCGGGTTTTCACCGCTGAGGTAAAAGCGCCTTTTTCGTGTCCGAACAACTCACTTTCTATGAGTTCTGATGGAATTGCCGCACAATTCACTTCAATAAAAGGCTTGTCTTTTCTATTACTTTGCAAGTGTAATTGTTTGGCGACCAATTCTTTTCCGCAGCCATTTCCACCCGTAATCAATACACGTGCATCTGTAGGCGCCACCTTTTCAATCATTGCCTTGATTTCGGTAATTGCTTTTGATGTACCGATAATCTCAACGCCTCCTTTTTTGACAATTTTTTTGCGCAAGACTTTGGTTTCTTTCATAAGGGCATTCTTGTCAAAGGCATTTCTAAGCGTGACTAAAATACGGTTTAAGTCTAGGGGTTTTGAAATAAAATCAAACGCACCTTTCTTAAGCGCTTCAACAGCAGTGTCTACAGTAGCATGCCCTGAAATCATGATAAATGGCAATTCAGGCTTTAAGATTTGGGCGCGCTCCAACACTTCAATGCCATCCATCATGGGCATTTTAATATCACACATGACCAGATCAAACGCTTGGTCTTTGATTTTATCTATACCTTCTTTTCCATTCTCAGCTTCAAATACTTGGTACTTTTCGTATTCTAAAATTTCTTTTAGGGTGTTTCGAATGGGTTTTTCGTCGTCTATGATTAATATTTTCTTGCTCATATTACTTCTTTTTAAATGACCAGGTAATCATGACAGTACACACCACATCGTTTGATTGATCTGTACCTATACTTTTGGCTTTAATGGTAGTCGTTTCTGATTTTTTTAAGCTTTCAAGCTGCTTTGTGAATAAAGGCCCATCTGTGCACTCAAAGGTGATTTTACCTACTGCCTTTTTACTAAAAGTTGCTTGAAAATCGGTGACAAGCATACTGAATTTAGAGCCTGTTTGTTCTATGGCGTAAATCGCTGCGGCTCCAGTTGATAATTCAGCTGCTCCACCCAAGGCTGCAAAATAAATTGACTTGAAAGGATTTTTATTGCTCCATCTAAAATGTATTGTGCACTTGCTAGATTCTGAACTTAAAGAACTCAATCGTATACCCCAAAACCAAACTGAAGGTAAGTTTGTAAGGCTCCATAATCTGAACTTCAGAGGGTTTAAAATTGATTTGATTTGACTGCTCATATTTGCAAGATACATCAAAGTGCCGAATTACTTGAAAATTTCACACGCCCTTTACCAATGAAAAGTAATATTTAACCAGTTGATTTACTTGGTTAACCAAATAAGTGTTTATATATAGCGCTTTAGGTGTTGATGCGTAGGGTTTATGGCTTTAAATTCGCAATATAATTCTACAAAGAATGATCATGAAAAAACTTTACTCTTTAATTATCTCAACTGCTTTGGCTGCAAATGGCTTAATGGCACAACAACAACCTCAGTTCGACTGGCAACAGAATTTCGGAGGAAATAACATTGATTTTGGTAAATCAATCATTCAAACTGCCGATGGTGGATACTTAACCGTTGGTAAAACTTGGTCTGTTGATCAAGATGTAAATTCAACCAATGATGGTATTTTCACACATGATACGATTGATTTTTGGGCCGTAAAGATTGATGCTCAAGGGCAAATTGAGTGGGAAAGAGCTTACGGAGGAGACGAAGATGAAATTGCTTATTCTGTGATTGAAACTTTTGATGAGAATTTTGTAATTGCTGGTTACACGCAATCTAATGATCATGATGTTACCGAGAATCATGGATATTGGGATGCTTGGATCATTAAAGTCAATAAGTTTAATGGAGGTATCATTTGGGAAAAGACCTATGGTGGATCTTTAGTTGATGGAGCACATGATATTATTGAAAAAGCAGATAGTAATTTAATGGTGGTTGGATACACTTCTTCTGATGACTTTGATGTTACTGAAAACCATGGTGATAGTGCTACATTTGATTTCTGGGTATTGGAGCTTGATACAAACGGAAACCTTTTGTGGGAAAAAACCTATGGTGGACTTTCTCATGAAAAAGCATTTTCTGTAATTGAAACTCATGACACGAATTATGTTATCACCGGTCATGCAGAGTCTTCTGAAAGTGGTGATGTTTCAAATGTAAACAGAGGAGAGTTAGATGCTTGGACGATCAAGATCGATGCATTAGGAAACCTTTTATGGGGAACTTCTTTGGGTGGATCTGATCACGAATTAGGACATTCTGTTGTGGAAACTGAAGATCGTGGATATGCCATTGCTGGATTCACTAAATCTTCTGATTATGATGTAGATACTTGCTTTGGGTATAGCGATGCTTGGGTGTATAAGCTTACTGAGAATGGAAATGTACTTTGGGAGCAAAACTATGGTGGTACTGATTATGACCATGCCAAATCAATTGTTGAGACCTATGATGGACACTTAGTTGTTGCAGCTTATGCTAGATCAAACAACAATGATGTTTCTGTTCAGTATGGAGAAGGTGATTACTGGGTGTTTAAGATAAATAAAGACAATGGAGATTTATTTTGGGATATGTCTTTTGGTGGATCTTATTATGATTATCCTTATGAAATTATTGAAGATGATCAGGCTGATTTGTTGATTACAGGCTACTCTGCTTCAACTGATTTTGATTTGACTGACCAAAATGGTCTTGGAGATGTTTGGGTAGTTAGATTAGAGAGTAATATCTCAATTGAAGATGATCAGGTAACCTCTGTTGCTCAGCTTCAAGAAGTTGCCTCAGTAGTGTATCCGAATCCAACCTCAGGAATCATTACAGTTCAGGCGACCGAAAAAATCAATACACTAAACCTTTACAATCAATTAGGAGCATTGGTAAACACTTATACCATAGGTGCTCTTAATAAAAATATTGATTTATCTAACTTATCAAAAGGCATCTACAGTGTAGAAACAATCTTGACCAATGGTCAAAAAACTACCAATAAGCTTATTGTAAAATAAGTTTTGGTTTTTCTGTGTGATTTGTGAAAGGGGGCCTTATGGCCCCTTTTTACTTT
>JAHDHZ010000004.1:30456-77244 GCA_020631045.1 Flavobacteriales bacterium
TTTTGGTTTTTCTGTGTGATTTGTGAAAGGGGGCCTTATGGCCCCTTTTTACTTTAAATAGCTTTATGAGTGTGTTTTTTTGCGTTATCGTAATTTGAAAATTTCTCATTTACTTGAGTAAACTGCGAATTTCCTTCATTGCTCTGGCCTTGAAAAATAAGCTTAAAAAGCCATTTAAATGAATAGTGTTTTCTACATAGTTTAATTCTAGAAATATGTTTTGCATACTAAATATTTTCTTCTCTCATCAAAAAAATTTCTATAAAAATGAGCGAAACCTCTTAAAAATCAGAATGCTTTGCCTGATTTTTTTGGCGCACAGGCCTGCCCTGCTTCGCACTTTTTATGAAATGTTTTTTAACGATTCGTTTCAGAAAATATTTAGCACATAAAACTAATTCAATAAATTCAAGGCTCTGATCTTATCTTTTTGAAGCTGTGCTTGAATGCCTTTTAAGTCGCCCAGATTTTTGTTTTCTCTGATAAACTCAATGAATTGAATTTCAAGATTTTTCCCATACAAATCTTCATAAAAGTCAAAAAGATGAATTTCTAATTGCTTAGAAGGTTTGTTGAGGGTTTTACTGCCCCCTATATTGAGCATTCCACTAAAAATAGCATCATTTATGTTGCATTTTACAGCATACACTCCTTCTTTAGGAATCATCATGTAAGGGTTTTTAACTTCAATGTTTGCCGTAGGGAAATCAATGGTTCTTCCCACTTTTGATCCGTGCATCACTTTGCCAGATAAACTGTAAGGGCGCGTTAAATATTCTTTGGCAAGTCTGACTTCACCGTTGAGTAAAGCGTTTCTAATTTTAGTAGAAGAGATATTGATTTCGTTGATTTGTAAAGCTTCTACTTTGTGGCTTTCAAATCCATACAAACCTTCAAGTTCTTGAATGTTTTCAATGCTGCCCTCTCTGTTTTTACCAAAGTGGTGATCGTGGCCTACTATTAAGTGGCGCATGTTAAGTTTTTTGATCAAAAGGTCTCTTATGTAATGTGTGACGGTTGTTCTTGAGAATTCTTTGTTAAACGGATGAATGACTAAATGATTAACTCCAAGTGATTTAAAAATTTCAATTTTTTGTTCAATGTTTGAAAGTAATTTAATATTCTCATCGTCAGGATACAGCGCAATTCTAGGGTGCGGTTCAAAGGTTAAAACAAGTGATTGAGTTTGAGTAGAGGCTGCTTTTTTAATGAGTGTTTCAATGATTTTTTGGTGCCCAATATGTATCCCATCAAACGTACCAGTAGTCAGACAAGTCAAAACTTTAGCGTCAAAAGCATCGATGTTGTGATAGATCTTCAAATGAAGTGTTGTTTCTGTGGTAAATATATGCTAATTTTGCCCCTCAATCTATTAAACACACATAAAAATGGCCAGTTCGACCGGAAAAATCTCACAAGTTATTGGACCTGTAGTTGATGTTAGCTTTGATTTAGAAAAAGCAACACTCCCCAACATTTTAGATGCCTTAGAAATTAAAAAAGCTGACGGATCTAAAGTAGTTTTAGAGTGTCAAAAGCATATTGGTCAAGATACTGTAAGAGCTATTGCAATGGACTCTACTGATGGATTGCAAAGAGGAATGGATGTCTTAGCAACAGGATCAGGAATCAAAATGCCAACGGGCGAGGCGATTAAAGGAAGATTATTCAATGTTGTAGGCGAAGCCATTGATGGAATCAAAGAGGTAGACAATAAAGATGGATTGGCTATACACAGAGAAGCTCCAAAATTTGAAGATCTTTCAACTTCTACAGAAGTGCTTTTTACAGGTATCAAGGTTATTGATTTGATTGAGCCTTATGCGAAAGGTGGTAAGATTGGATTGTTTGGAGGTGCTGGTGTTGGTAAGACAGTACTGATTCAAGAGTTGATCAACAACATTGCAAAAGGTCACGGTGGATTATCTGTATTTGCAGGTGTTGGAGAGCGTACTCGTGAAGGAAACGATTTGTTGCGTGAGATGTTAGAGTCTGGCATTATCAATTACGGAAAAGACTTCTTGCATTCTATGGAAGAAGGGGGATGGGATCTTTCAAAAGTTGATTTAGATGCTATGAAAGAATCTAAAGCAACATTTGTATTTGGTCAGATGAATGAGCCTCCAGGTGCAAGAGCAAGAGTAGCACTTTCAGGATTAACCCTAGCTGAGTATTACAGAGATGGCGAAGGCGATGGAGCAGGTCGTGACATTCTTTTCTTTATCGACAACATCTTTAGATTTACACAAGCGGGTTCTGAAGTATCAGCGCTTTTAGGACGTATGCCTTCAGCTGTAGGATACCAGCCTACATTGGCCACTGAAATGGGTGCCATGCAAGAGCGTATTACTTCAACTAAAAATGGTTCGATTACATCAGTGCAAGCAGTTTATGTGCCAGCAGATGATTTAACTGATCCGGCGCCAGCAACAACATTTGCGCATTTAGATGCTACAACAGTATTGTCTAGAAAAATTGCAGAGTTGGGTATTTATCCAGCGGTTGATCCACTAGATTCTACTTCAAGAATTTTAACTCCAGAGATTGTAGGTGATGAGCATTACAATTGTGCACAGCGCGTAAAAGAAATCTTACAACGCTACAAAGAATTACAAGATATCATTGCTATTTTGGGTATGGATGAGCTTTCTGAAGAAGATAAGCTTGTAGTACACAGAGCAAGACGTGTACAGCGTTTCTTGTCTCAGCCCTTTCACGTGGCAGAGCAATTTACAGGACTTAAAGGAGTATTAGTAGATATTGAAGATACCATCAAAGGATTTAACATGATCTTAGATGGAAAGGTAGATGAGTATCCTGAAGCTGCCTTTAACCTTGTAGGTTCAATCGAAGAGGCTATTGAGAAGGGTAAGAAAATGCTTGCTGAAGCTAAATAATCTGATATGCAATTAGAGATTATTAGTCCAGATAAGAATGTGTTTTCAGGAGAAGTATCTTACGTGCAGCTTCCTGGAATTGATGGATTGTTTGGTGTGTTGAATGATCATGCACCTACAATTTCTGCCTTGAAAAAAGGAGAGATTTTAATCAGAGATGCACAAAATAAAGAAACATCCTTTCAAGTGAATGGTGGAGTAGCTGAAGTAGCTTCAAACAAAGTTGTAGTACTTGCTGATTAACTTTTACAGCTTATGCTGTAGTTTTATTCTTTTTTTCTTCACGCTCTTAGCGTATAATCAAAATTTTGTACAAACTAGCAAAGGGCAGTTGTTACTTAATCAAAAAACTTACCGGTATTTTGGAGCCAATTACTGGTATGGTATGCACTTGGGTGCTGGTTTGCAGCCCGGACATAAAGAAAGACTCATTAAAGAGCTTGATCATCTTAAATCTGTAGGGGTCAATAATTTGCGTATAATGGCTACTTCTCAAGGGCCTAACGATCAGCCTTTTCGAGTATTTCCCGCCCTTGAAGTTGCACCTGGAAAATACCAAGATTCAATCTTATTGGGGTTAGATTTTTTGCTGCATGAAATGTCTAAAAGAGATATGAAAGCAGTAGTTTGTCTATCAAATATGTGGCCTTGGACAGGTGGTTTTGCACAATACAGAGCTTGGAGTACAGGTGAAAAAATACCTTATCCACCTCCAGCTAAAAAGGGAAGTTGGCTTAAATACATCAGTTTTACCTCTAAGTTTTTTAAAGATCAAAAAGCGTTGAGAATGTGTGAAGGCCACGTTAAAAAAATAGTAAATCGTGTAAATAGCATTACCCACAAACCCTACAAGCAAGACCCTGCTATCATGGCCTGGCAATTGGCAAATGAGCCCAGAAAAATGGGCAGCAAAAAAGCGTATTACAATTGGGTCAATCAAACAAGTAGCTTGATTCAAAAATTAGACACCAATCATTTGGTTTCAGTAGGTAGCGAAGGCAATGCCTTTATGTGGTGGTCAAAAAAGTTTAAAAAAGAACACCGCTTTACCTCTATTGATTACTGTACAGCACATATTTGGGTGCAAAACTGGAAATGGTATAAGCCTGAGAAACACTCAGACCAAAAGTTTGAAAAAGTGCTTCGAAAAGCATCAAGGTATGTTAACAGACATCAGAAAACAGCTCAAAAGATGCATAAGCCTTTAGTACTTGATGAATTTGGATTGGCAAGAGATCAGGGTGAGTTCTCAGATCAAGGCACTACTCAACGCAGAGATCAATTTTTTTCTAGTATTTATAAGCATGCTGTACAGAAAGGTATTCAGCAGTTTAATTTTTGGGGTTATTCAGGTTATGGAAGGCCTTCTAGCCCAAGGGCAATTTGGCAGCAAGGAGATGATTTCATCGGAGATCCTGCTTTTGAGCATCAGGGGTGGTATGCTGTTTATGATACAGACCATAGCACTTTAAATACAGTGAAAAAGATCAATGAGTGGATGGAGTTAATAGAGTGAGGTTTTTTTGGCGCACAGGCCTGCGCAGCTTTGCAATTTTTCTGACATTTTTTAAATGATTCGCTTTGTAAAATAACTCTTTAAAAACCTACCACTATTTGCATTTATCTTAAATCAAGCTCTTTGAGTTGATCAGGAGTGATCTGCTGAGCTTGATCGGTCAAAGCCTTTTCAGGATTTAAATGTGTCTCGATCATATAACCGTCATATAAATCAAGAGATTTCGCTTTCTGTACAATTTCTTTGAGTAATGTTCGGTCACCAGCCATGTGACTGGGGTCGTTATAAAGCTTTAATTCAGGAAACTCTTGCTTTATTTTTTGAGCAATCTCCCAGATAGGTTCGTAGCGATATGTGCTTTTAGGATAAACAGAGAAACCTCTGTGAATAAGACTTAATTTTACCGAAGGGGCAGTGGCTAAAAAACGTTCAATAGCTCCGATCCATAGATTAATATCTGGGTTGATGGGGTTTTTAATCAGTACTTGGGTTTGGGTGCCTTTTAAGCTTTGGGCGAGCTCTTGAATGGCAAATGGGCTTGCAGTGGTGCGGGTGCCGATCCAAAGCGAGGTGATGTTGTATTTTAGGGTGCTTTCTACGTGTTTTGGGGTGGCTACCTCAGTGCAGGTGGGTAGGTTTAGCTGGGTTTGAATGTTTTTTAGCCACTCAAGGGCGGCTTCTGCATTGCCTTCAAAATTTCCTGGACGTGTTCTAGGCTTAAATACTCCGGCCCGAAATAAATCAACACAGTTGAGTGCTAAAAGTTCTTGAGCTGTTTTAAAAACTTGCTCTTCTGATTCAGCACTGCACGGCCCGGTAATTAAGTAAGGTTGTGTTTGCAAGTTTACTTGATGTAAGATATTTGGTGTTGCTGACTTTCAAAACAACTAAGAACATCTTCTAAAAACGGGAGGTAATTCCATGCTTTTTTTTCGCTCGCATTACCCAATCTTAACACAATAAGATCTTGAGAAGGAAAAACAAATACATGTTGACCGGCATGTCCTGAGGGGAAAAACAAATCTGCTGGTAAATTAGGGTATCTTCGGTCACTCGCATCTTCTTTAAAGCCTGCATTGAGCCAGAAATGTGCTCCATACGCGGCACTGTCACAACTTGGAGTTGGAGTACTTACATATTTGACCCATCCCGCAGGCAAGATTTGTTCATCATTAAAAATACCCTTATTTAAGTGGAGTATTCCGTATCTCATCCAATCTAAAGCTGAGCAATAGCTGTGAGAAGATCCGGCCATGTATCCAGCAGGATCAAGCTCGATAAAGGAGTTATTCATGCCTATTTTTTGAAACAATTTAGTATCTAAATAACTCACAGGATCTATGCCTTTCTCTATTAGTTTGTCAGAAAGGTATTTCATGACAATATTGGTCGTTCCGCTCGAATATTTAAAGAAGGTTCCTGGTTTTTGAACCAGCTTTTGATTTATGGCTACATCTGCCATGCAATATGAGTTGAAGAGCATATCTGTTGCCACACTGGGCTTGTAATATTCTTCTTCAAAATATAATCCGCTGCTCATTCTTAGCAAGTGATCAAGGGTAATGTTTTTGCGCTCGTCTTCTTGCCAAGCCTCAAAATTGGGCTTATCATCTAAAGAAACATATCCATCGTTAATCATTAAGGCTGCTAAAGTTGAAGTGATGCTCTTGGTCATTGACCACCCAAGTTGAGGAGTCTGAGCAGTGAATCCATCAGAAAATTGATCAGCAACAATTGCACCTTTGTAATAAACCATGATTGCTCTTGTGTTTCTCTGCATGTCTGTTCTTGGTTCAGTGAAGTACTTGTCAATTACTTCAGATAGTTTTGGGTAGTTGATTTGCTCGAAATCTTGATTTACCATGTATTGATCTCCCTTAGGAAATGTAGCACTGTCATTGATTTGCCTTTTAAATTTACTGCTTACTTGCTTGTATTGATCATCTCCTTTTTTTAGGAGTGTACATCCAATCCCATCCCTGTAAATCGCTTTTCTTTCAAGCAATCCCATGATGTTAGCGCTTACTGTTTTGTTATTCTGATCAACCGTCTTGTTCAAATAATTAAAGTTTTTAAGTTCTTTGTCTAAACAGTCGTTTCGCTCTATGGCAAATTCACAAGAGCATAAAATCTTAGCGTTGTATCCGTTGGCTAAAATCAGATAATTTCTAATAAATAATCCAACCAGAAAACCAGTAATTAAAATCAAGACAAATAAGAATCTTGCAAAACTTCTCATAAAACATAAATTTTTCAGTTCAAATATACGTTAAGTCACGAAAATTAGGTGAAATAACGTGTAAGTATTATGTATATTTGTAGCCTTAGTTATGCAGTTTAAGCCAGGAGAACTTCTAGAAAAAATAAATACTCCAAAAGATCTCAGAACGCTACCAGAATCTGAGCTTTCAAAGGTGTGTGATCAACTTAGAGATTTTATAGTTGATGTTGTCTCAAACAAAGGAGGGCATTTCGGAGCAAGCTTAGGTGTTGTAGAATTGACAGTGGCTCTACATTATGTGTTTAATACACCTGATGATCTGTTGGTTTGGGATGTCGGTCATCAAGCTTATGGGCACAAGATTTTAACTGAAAGAAGAGCTCAATTTCATACCAATAGAGTGTATAAAGGTTTGAGTGGATTTCCGAAAATTTCAGAAAGCCCTTACGATGCTTTTGGGGTTGGGCATTCTTCAACTTCGATTTCTGCTGCTTTGGGCATGGCTGTAGCATCTGATTATAAAAATGAAGATCGTCAGCATATTGCAGTAATTGGAGATGGTGCTATGACAGGTGGAATGGCTTTTGAAGCCTTGAATATGGCAGGAGTTTCAAACTCAAACTTATTGGTTGTTTTAAATGACAATTGTATGTCTATTGACCCCAATGTAGGTGCTTTGAAAGAATATCTCACTGACATTACAGCATCTCATACGTACAATAAGATTAAAGATGAAGTTTGGAATTTGCTCGGTAAACTCAGCTCTTTTGGTAAAACAACCCAAGAGGTTGTCTCAAAAGTGGAATCTGCCATTAAATCTGCGATGCTTTCAAATAGCAACTTTTTTGAGTCATTAAATTTTAGGTATTTTGGCCCAATTGACGGTCATGATGTTGATCATTTGGTGTCAGTTTTATCTGACCTTAAAGATATTCCTGGACCAAAAATTTTGCATTGTGTGACTAAAAAAGGAAAAGGCTATAAGCCGGCAGAGCAAGGCAATCAAACTAAGTGGCACGCTCCAGGGCTATTCAACAAAGAGACGGGTGAGATTGTGAAAATTGCGCCTCAAAACCCTGAGCCTCCTAAATTTCAAGATGTATTTGGTCACACCATTGTTGAATTGGCTGAGCAAAACAAAAAAATCATGGGCATCACCCCAGCGATGCCCACAGGCAGCTCTTTGAACATCATGATGAAGGCTATGCCTGATAGGGCATTTGATGTAGGTATTGCAGAACAACATGCCGTAACTTTTTCAGCAGGCCTGGCTAAAAATGGGCTCATTCCATTTTGTAACATTTATTCGTCTTTCATGCAACGTGCTTATGATCAGGTGATTCATGATGTAGCGATTCAAAACTTGCCAGTTGTTTTTTGTTTAGATCGGGCAGGCCTTGTCGGAGCAGACGGACCTACACACCATGGAGCTTATGACATTGCCTATATGAGAGCGATTCCGAACTTGATTGTTTCAGCACCCATCAATGAATCAGAACTTAGAAACTTGATGTATACCGCTCAACTTGAAGAAAAGCCCTTTGTAATTCGATATCCACGCGGAAAAGGAGTTTTGTTAAACTGGAAAACGCCTATGCAAAAAATTAAAATTGGTACCGGAAAAAAATTACAGTCTGGAGATCGTTTGGCAATTTTAAGTTTTGGAGCTATCGGAAACCTAGCTGCAAAAGCTATTGAGCAGCTTAAAGATCAAGGTGTTGATTCTGTTGCTCATTATGATTTACGATTTGCAAAGCCTTTAGATCAAGTGATGTTGCACGAAGTATTTACAAAATTTAAAAAAGTGATTACCTTGGAAGACGGATGTTTGATGGGTGGATTTGGCTCGGCCATTTTAGAGTTCAAGTCTGATAACGACTACATTTGTAGCGTTAAACGACTCGGAATACCCGACAAAGTTGTTGAACATGGAACACAACAAGAACTTTACTCTGAGTGTAACTTCAATGTACAAGACATTGTAGATGCTGCCCATGAGCTTTTATCGTCTAATCAACAATCTTCATCTGTTGCGTAAGCTTTCTTTGTGTTTGTGTGGAGTGTTTGTTACACTCTTATCTTTTGCTCAAACAAGTTCTGAGGTTAAAACCACACTCTACGGAATTGAGCAAGGCTTGTCTCAAAGTCAAGTCAATGCAATTTGTCAAGACGATGCTGGATTTTTATGGATCGGAACTCAAGATGGATTAAATCGATTTGATGGCAATCACTTCAGAGTTTTTAAAAACGACATTGAGCAAGAGAACTCATTAAGTGGCAACTATATTTACAGTTTAGCGCATCATCAAAACACCCTTTGGGTGGCTACTGAGAATGGGTTGAATTCAATTGATTTAAAAACAGAGCAGGTTTCCAGAAAAAAATTCAATCCACTCTTTAAAAATTCAATTGCTTCTAATGAAACCAGAACGCTTTTTATAGATTCAAAAGGTAGGGTTTGGATTGGATTTGAAAAGGGTTTAGTAAGTTGTTTTGATCAAAGTGAAGAGGTTTTTATCAATTTTAATCATCTCAAATTATCAGGTAAAATCACTTCGATTACCGAAGATGCTTTAGGTAATTTTTGGATCGGATCTTCGTCAGGAGGTGTTCTGGTCATTGATGATCAGTTCAAAGAAAAAGTGCGTTTCAATGATCAGAAGTCGATTCAAGAAATAAAATTTGAGCCTTTTACTAAACAGATATGGGTGGTGTCTTCTAACGATGTGAAAGTGTATAATATTGAAGAGAATAATTATACATTATATGTGCATCATACTGCTTTTGGAGCAAAGTCAATTCTTTTTAAAAACGATGGTGTTTACCTAGGTGTTGACCGACTTGGAGTTGTGAAAGTCTCGATTAGTAATCAAAGACTCTCAATGGTACATGCTACTGAAATAGGCTTTTCAATTCAACAAATGGCTGTGTCAGAAGACAATCAAGTTTGGATAGGCACTTCAAAAGGATTGATGCACTTGTACCATAAATCTAAACAATTTGAGCACCACTATAATTTCATAAAAAAGAGCAATGCTCAACCATTTAAAGACAATACTGTTTGGGCATTTTGTAAAGATCACAAGTCAGATCTTTGGATTGGTACACGAAATGGAGTAACAAAATGTGATGCCATACAAAACAAGTATGTCTCTTGGCAAGATATTTCAAAATCAAAGAATTACAAGACTTTTAAAAGCGTTTTGAGTATTTACGAAGATTCGAAAAAAAATTTATGGTTGGGTACTGTTGATGAACTGATTTTTGCAAAAAGAGATCAGCAAAACAATATCATAGAAACATATCCTGTGTTTAAATGGAAAAAACAAGAAGTAAGTCATGATAACATGATTTACACCATCACAGAAACTAAGAATGAAAAGCTACTTTTCGGAACCAAACACGGCTTAGGTGTTTATGATTTAAAGAAAGATTCTTCAGTCTTTTTTAGTTCTTTTTCTTCTAGTGAAGATCAGCCTTTAGCCAAGTTAAGTTATGTAAGAGCCATTGAGCAAGACGGTGATTCTAGTATATGGTTTGCAACAAATTTAGGCGTCTATAAAGTGAGTGATGATCGCTTTGAAAAAATCACTTTTTTTGGCAATAATTTAATTGATTTTTCTCATCAAATTACAGATTTAAAAATTGATCATGATACTATTTGGATTAGCTCTTATGGGGGTGGATTGATCAAAATGTTAAAAGACGGTTCTTTAATTGATCGTTATACTGAAAAAGATGGTTTGTCAAACAATGCTATTTATGGTATTCTGATCGATGAAAATCAGAACCTTTGGTTAACAACAAACAATGGTCTGAGTGTGTTTGATCGTAAAAAGTTTAAGATATATACCAAAGATGATGGCTTGCAGTCGAATGAGTTTAATATTGGGGCTCATTTTAAAGCTTCTGATAAGCTATTTTATGTTGGAGGGGTCAATGGGTATAATAAATTTAATCCTAGTCAAGTGAACTCAAGTGATCAAAAGATCAAGACCTTGATCAATGATGTTTTTTTGTTCAATCAGTCTATTTTTAATCATAAGAATATAACCTACAATGATCATAGGTTTAAAGATACTCTGTATTTAAAAAGTGCTCAAAACAATCTTAGATTTGACTTTGCAGCCCTTGATTATTTACCGAATTCAAAGAAGAAATATGCTTATAAATTGGTAGGGTTTGATGAGCGTTGGATGTATTCAGATAAGCCCTCTGCTACCTACAATAATTTAGACCCAAAACAGTATATTTTTAAAGTCAAAAGTGCTCTTGCAAATGCTGATTTTGGTGATGAGAAAAACTTTTATTTTGAAATTAAGCCTGCCTTTACACAAACGCTGTTTTTTAAATTTTTATTGATTTCAGGACTGCTTTTGCTGATTTATTTTGGATTTCGAGCGCGGTTATTGGTTTCTGAAAATCAAAAACAAATCTTAGAAAAACTTGTTCGTCAGCGTACCAGAGAAGTATTGAGTCAAAAAGAGCAGATAGAACGCCAGAAAAAAGAATTAGAAAAGCAAAAAATAAAGTCTGATTATTTACTTGAAAACATACTTCCTCGTCAGACTGTTGAAGAGCTCCAAGTAAAAGGATTCGCAACCGCCAGAAGCTATAAGACGGCTACTGTCATGTTTACAGATTTCAAGGGCTTTACTAAGATATCTGAGCAGTTAAGACCAAAAGTTTTGTTGAATCGTTTAGATCGTTACTTTAAAAAATATGATGAAATTATCGATGGTCACCATATTGAGAAAATCAAGACCATGGGTGATTCTTATATGTGCGTAGGAGGTATTCCTGTGAGAAATAAAACCAATCCTTTTGATGTGATTTTGGCAGCTTTAGAAATTCAAAAGTATATGAAAAAAGAAGAGTCAAGATCTAAAGATGCTGAAGAGCCAGTGCGTTGGCAGCTTAGAATCGGTATCCACACTGGAGAGTTGATTGCTGGAGTTATTGGTCAAAAACGTTTGGCTTATGATATTTGGGGCGATACGGTAAATATTGCTAACAGGATGGAAACCACCTGTGATGTTGGTAAAATAAATATATCAGGGGCTACTTATGAGTTGGTAAAAGATTTTTTTGACTGTACCTATAGAGGAAAAGTAGAAGCGAAAAACAAAGGTTTGATAGATATGTATTTTGTTGATCGTATCAAGCCAAACTATTCTGCAGACAAAGAAGGCGTGAAGCCCAATGAGTTGTTTAGAAATAAAATCAACAATATGGCTTTTGGCTCTATGGTTAATTTTAAAAAGGTTGAGCGAGACATTATCAAATTGCTTAAAAATAAATTACCTTCAAACCTACATTATCACTCTTTAGAACATACCCTTGATGTGTGTGCAGAAACAGAACGCATTGCTGTTTCAGAAGGGCTGTCAAGTGAAGATATAGTCTTGCTTAAAACAGCTGCACTGTTTCACGATGCTGGATTTATAAAGCAGTACAACAACAACGAACAAATTGGAGTTGATTTAGCCAAAGAGCAATTGCCTTTGTATGGCTATAATTCTGCTCAGATTTCAAAGATTTCTAATTTGATTTTAGCAACTTCACAGCCTTCGACTCCAACCAATAAATATCAAAAAATAGTTTGTGATGCAGACCTAGATTATTTAGGTAGAGATGATTTCTTTGAAATTTCAGATTTGCTAAAAAAAGAATATTTAGAACGTGACATGATCAAAACTGATATTGAATGGGACGAATTGCAGATCAAATTTATGACTCAGCATAGATACTTTACTAAAACTTCAATTGAGACCCGCAAACCTAAAAAACTTGAAAATCTTGAGATTATCAAAGAGCGATTAAAAGTTTTAAAAGAAGAACTTTCATGATTGATTTAACTGAATACAAAGCCATTATTTTTGATTTGGGAGGAGTCATTTTAAACATTGATTACAATCGTCCTATTGAAGCGTTTAAAAAACTTGGAGTGCAAGATTTTCATGCACATTATCAGAAAAAAGGGCAATCAGAGCTATTTGATTTGTTAGAAACAGGAAAAATTTCAAACCAGCGATTTATTGAAACCCTAAAATCACAACTCAACTTACTCCACACCCCTTGCCAACAAATCACAGCTGCTTGGAATTCTATCTTGCTCGATTTTCCAAAACACCGCCTTGAGCTTCTCTTACAGCTCAAATCAAAAATCACTACATTTTTACTTAGCAACACCAATGCCATTCACATTAAAGCTTTTCATGAGATTTTAGAGCAAACTCACGGGCATAAAGATTTGAGTGCGTTTTTTCACAAAGTCTATTATTCAAGTGACATTAAACTGAGAAAGCCCAACAAAGAAGCCTTTGAGTACATTTTAAATGCACATGATTTAAAGGCAAATCAAGTGCTTTTTATTGATGATAGCATTCAGCATGTTCAAGGCGCAAGGACTGTCGGTATAAAAGCAATTCATTTGAACGGCGATTTAGATATGTCAACTCTTTTTAAAGCGTTTGTTTAGAATAAAACAGGTATATTTTTGTGATTTAAATGAGAACATTTTTTGCACTTTTTTTATTTTCAACTACCCTTAAGGCATTTGCGCAACCATCTGATACTTTAAGTTTTTTAAGCTGGAACACATATTTGTTGCCTAAAATGTTTTTTTGGACAAATCAAAAAGAACGAGCAGAACAAATTATATTAAATATGCAACAAGAAGATTATGATGTTGTTGTGTTTCAAGAAATGTTTGATGTTCAGATTGCCAATAAAGTAAAAGGAAGGTTGTTTGAGAAATACCCTTTTCAGTTTGGTCCTGGAAAAGGAGGCTTTTTAAGATTAAATAGTGGAGTTGTTATTTTGAGTAAATACCCCTTTGAGCAGTCTTATTTGACAAAATTTCACAATTGTAAGGGGCCAGATTGTAGGGCCAAAAAAAGTGCGATTATGGTCACTTTAGTGAAAGAAGAAAAGAGAATTCAAATTGTAGGTACGCACTTGCAGTCTACTGATGGCTACATCTATTCTAAAATAAGAAAAAATCAACTGCATTTAATTAAGCGCATGGCAGATCAGTACAGGCAAAAAAATGTTCCAATTGTTTATCTGGGAGATTTCAATGTCAAAAAAAACAGTTCTTATTATGGTGAAATGCTCACTATTTTAAGTGCTAAAGACGGAGAAATTACTAGTGATTTGAAATATGGCACTGATCCTGAAAATGATTTATGTTGGTCTGGTAAGCCAAAGATTCTTGACTACATTTTAATCGATTCAAATCAAACTAATGCACAAGTAATTCAAAGAGAATTTGTTCGATATACATGTGATATGAGAAAAGGAGGTTGTGATTTGTCAGATCATTATGCAATAAAGGCAAAAGTTATTTTTTAACCTAATTTAGAGTACATGCAACTGGGAACCAGCAAACAAAAAATGACCTATTTCAAGCCGGGTGTTGGCATGTTCGGATATGGTAAATATGAGCACCAGGCCAAAGGAGTTCAGGCAGATTTATACGCAAGGGCTTTTGTGTTGAAAAACAAAGATCAATATTTGGCTATTGTGAGTGCTGAATTTTTATCTTGCACTATTTCAATTAAGCAAGAAGTGCTTAAAAATTTAAAGGCGCATTTTAACAAGCCCATTTTCACTCAGCACAACTTAAACATTCACGGTAATCACACCCATAGTGCTGCGGGCGGATATGCGCATTACCCCTTTTACAATTTTTCTACCTCGGGGTTTTGCCCTTCGGTTTTTAAGACGTATTCACAGGCTATCACAAAATCGATTATTGAGGCCTTTAATGAGGTAGAAGATATTAAGGTGACTAGTCAAAAATCTGAATTTGACCAGTCAGTTCCCGTAGCTTTCAACAGAGCCTTAAAAGCTTATAATGCCAATAAAGATGTTAAGCAATTAGCTGCTGATCAAGAGCATTTGGCAATCAATAGAACCATGCAGCAATTGGTGTTTAAAGATGGCCAAAACAAATTAAAGGGGCTGTTGAATTTTTTTGGAGTACATACCACTTGCCTTGGCAATGACCAGTATAAAATCTCGCCTGATAGTAAGGGTTTTGCAGCAGTTCAAATAGAAGAGAAATATGGCGTTGTGGCAGGATTTTCACAAAGTGCTTGTGGCGATGTTTCACCACATTTTTCTAATCAAAACAACCAATTAAAAACACCCTTTTCTGAGCTTAACGATGCATATGACAAGCCAAAGATAAACGGTGCTTACCAGTTTGAACTGGCTAGTAAAATGTTACAAGGCAATTTAAATGAAAGAAGTCTAAAAGCAAGTTTTGATTGTTATACCCAGTTTTTTGATTTGACAAACATCAAGATAGATGAAAAATACAAGGCTGATTCAACTGCTCAAACTTATTCGGCAGCTCTTGGTCTGTCTTTTTTTAAAGGAACCAATGACGGAAGAGGTGCTGATGGAATTATCGGTATATTGTTAGGTTTTTTAGTTACTGTTGTACACTTTTTGCAGAGCATTTTTGGTAGTGATCAGCTCAAAGAAGAAACACAAGATTTAAAGAAACATCACACCAGTAAAAATATTGTGATGCAGACGAGTCAAAGAAAAGTCTTGGGTGCTCAAAATTTTGGGCGCATACCCAAAGGATTAGATAAAATGGTTGATGTGATGATTGATCACTATAAGAATGGGTCACTCAAAGATTATCCTTTAACACCAGATGTATTGCCTATGCAACTGATCAAAATAGGAGATTTGGCTTTAGCATGCTTGCCTGGTGAGATTACCATTACTGCGGCAAAACGCCTCAAGGCATCCATCCAAAGCAAATTAAATGATTGTAATGAGGTTTGGGTGATCAGCTATTCAAACGCCTATTCAGGTTATGTGACTACCCCAGAAGAATACCGTCAGCAAACCTACGAAGGGGGGCATACCCTTTTTGGGGAAAACACGCTGGGGGCTTATCAAACCTGTTTTGACTACCTAGTCAAACAATTGAATTTGCCGCCTGAAGAAAGAGTAGAAAACGGCGTGCATCCACCCGTATTTGATGCTGAGGTGATTGCTAAAAGAACCAATTCGAACTTTTAGATTAAATTTCATAGCTTTACTTTATTGTGTCTGAAGCTTTTTCAAAACATCGTTTTATTGCCTCTAAAATCATTAGAGATGACATTTCATTAGATCGCTTAGTGGCGCGTTATAAGTTTAAGTCGCACCAGATTGTTTTTACGAACGGATGCTTTGATCTCTTGCACAAAGGCCATGTTGATTATTTAAACAAAGCAGCTGATTTGGGCGATCGTTTAATTGTGGGAATCAACAGTGATGCATCTGTAAAAAGTTTGGGTAAAGGCAAAAACAGACCCATTCAAGACGAAGAATCTCGCGCTCTGATTATCGCCTCATTACACTATGTTGATCAGGTGGTTATTTTTAATGAGCTTACTCCTGAACGTTTGATTCAGCAAATTACTCCTGACGTATTGGTGAAAGGTGCTGACTATCAAATCAAAGATATTGTAGGGGCTGAGCATGTGTTAAATTCAGGTGGAAGTGTCGAGCGCATTGAATTTTTAGAAGGTTATTCAACCAGTTTAATTGAGCAAAAAATTTTAAAAGATGGCAAAGCTTAAGACCGTGTTTTTTTGCTCTTCGTGCGGCCATGAGTCTGCCAAATGGATTGGTAAGTGCCCTTCTTGCAGTGAGTGGAACACTTTTTCAGAAGAGGTCGTTGAGAAAAAAAAGAGTGTATCGAGCGCTATTTTTGGGGGTGGATTGGCCACCGCACCTCAGCTGGTACAAGAAATAGAGCAACAAAAACAAGATCGCATTGCTTTAGTCGACATGGAGTTGAACCGTGTGTTGGGCTCAGGGCTTGTTCCTGGCTCATTGATTTTATTTGGAGGAGAGCCGGGTATCGGAAAATCTACTTTGCTTTTGCAGCAAGCCTTGAAAAATGCTCATCTTTCTTTTTTGTATGTATCAGGAGAAGAGAGTCAAGCACAAATTAAAATGCGTGCCTCTCGCATTGGTATTTCAAATAAGGCCTGTCATATTGTGACTGAAACTTTTATGCCCAATATTTTCAAACACATCAAAGAGGTAAAGCCTGAGGTGGTCATCATTGATTCGATTCAAACCTTGCATACCTCAAGCATTGAATCTTCTCCGGGTTCTGTTTCTCAAATCAGGGAGTGTGCCTCTGAGCTTTTAAAATTTGCCAAGCAGACATCAACCCCTGTCTTTATCATTGGGCACATCACCAAAGAAGGGCAAATTGCAGGCCCTAAACTATTAGAGCATATGGTCGATACAGTCTTGCAGTTTGAAGGAGATCGCAATCACATTTATCGCTTGTTGAGAACCACTAAAAACCGTTTTGGATCAACCAATGAGCTGGGTATTTATGAAATGATTTCAGCGGGCTTGCGCGCGGTGAGTAATCCTTCAGAAATTCTGATCACTAACAGAGATGAGCCTTTAAGTGGTGTGGCAATTGCGGCAAGCATTGAGGGGGTGCGCCCCTTACTGATTGAAATTCAAGCCCTAGTAAGTTCTGCGGCGTATGGAACGCCCCAACGCTCAGCAACAGGTTTTGATGCCAAACGCTTAAATATGTTATTGGCTGTACTTGAAAAACGCTGTGGATTTCGTTTAAGTATTAAAGATGTTTTTGTGAATATTACAGGGGGGTTAAAGGTTGACGATCCAAGTATTGATTTGGCGGTGGTCTGTGCAGTACTTTCATCTTCTGAAGACTTGCCAATTGACCCCAGTGTATGTTTTGCAGCCGAAGTGGGCTTGTCAGGAGAAATTAGGGCGGTCAATAAAATTGACCAGCGCATTGCAGAGGCCCAAAAACTAGGATTTAAAAAAATAATCATCTCTAAATATGCTGAGAAAAATATCGCCGAGAGCTACCCAGATATTCAGGTGATTAAAACCTCAAAAATCGAAGAGGTATTCAGGGTTTTGTTTGGATAATGTAAGATTTGTTTGAGCAGATGATTTTTGAGCTGTCAAAGACAAGCTTTGAGTGCACCAAAATCCTTTATTCAAATAAATCTTTTACTACCAAGGTCAATATAAGGGGTGGGTTCTTAAAAAAATGATAGAGAAAGGTTTTACTGCATTCAAAGCTTGTCTTTGACAGCAGTAAAACCTTTCTCTATCATTTTTTTAATGAATACTTTAACCCCTTATATCCTTTCAAATCCATTTTCACCGACCCCACCAAAATCTTCGCCTGTGCTCTTACAGGAATCTTATTTTTGTCGTTGGTAATCCACACCAATAAGTCTTCTTCATCTTTAAAAATACGCCCCTTTTGCACTACGGGTACAAATTTCATGCACTCAAGTTTTCCAACATCAGAATCTATGGTTTCGACCCCTAAATATTTAATGCGTGTTTCAACGTATTCTTCATCCAAAAAAATAGGAATGGTAAAGACATCTCCTTTTTTAGCGCCTGAAAAATCAAGCGCTCTGGCGAAGTAAAAAGCAGAAACCATATCTTGAATTTTTCTGCCAGGTAAATCCATCATTTTGCCCGATCCGATATCAACCTGTTTTTTTTCTGGGTAAAAGATATAATCTTGTTCTTTCTTGTATCCACCCTCATTGATGCGGCGTACAAATTTCAAGGCTTCTAAATCAGTGGGGCTAAAATAGGTCTCATAACGATCTCTGACTTTGAAAAACCAATCAAAGAACGATCCGCTCTTGCCGATTCCGACCGCACGATAGGCAGGTTTGCCATGCACTGTGTAGTTTTTGTTTTGAAGCTCAATGGTGGCAATGCCTGCATTCATAAGACCATAATGCACGCGATAGGTAAGTTTTTCACCCTTTTTAAAGGGTAGTTCTTGGGTGTTTAAATTCAATACAAACAACAGTAAACAGGTCGTTAAAAGAGATTTCATGAGCATTGGTTTTGTTAAAAGAATACAAAATATATACCATTTTTAGATGCAATGCTTATGAATCTTGTATTTTTGTATTGTGAAAGGGCAATTACTTTTATGTTTGTTTTTGCAGATTGGCTTGTTAGTGAATGCTCAGCAAGACAGTGCTGTTGCGAATCCATTTCAGAATTTCTGGCAAAAGGCAACAGGCTCAGTATCTGAAAATAGTGTTGATCAAGAAGTACAAAAAGAAGTGGGTAAGCTGAACATTACAGCTGATGCTAGGGTGCGTAAAATTATGGATTACAGAAAAAGTCTGTTAGATTCTAATGCTACAATTGCTGGTTTTAGAGTACAGATTTATTCGGCCTCAGGACCTGCAAG
This sequence comes from Flavobacteriales bacterium, assembly GCA_020631045.1. Lineage (GTDB taxonomy): Bacteria > Bacteroidota > Bacteroidia > Flavobacteriales_G > JALEGO01 > JAHDHZ01. The sequence goes on from JAHDHZ010000004.1 coordinate 49,341, forward strand.
TAGTGCTAAGGCACAAGAGCAAATGAATCAATTTATTGCAATGCATGAAGATCAACAAATCAATGCATATTTGGTCTCAGCGCTGCCTTATTTTAAAGTTCGAGTCGGTGATTTTAAAACGCGCCTAAAAGCAACAGGTTTTTTGAATCAAATTAAAACAATGTACCCAAATGCCTTTGTGGTGCAAGATCAAATCAATACAAATCCATAGAATATGAAATCTTTCTCATTGTTTACTTTAATTGTGATTTTCACCCTTTCAATGACTGCTCAGCAAGAACATTTAGAGGCTAGAAATAGAGATCGCGTGCTGGCTGATTTTTCATTTACTGGATGGTCACATGATGTGAGTGATTTGAAAACCAAGTGGTATTCTAGAGGTGTGGGCTTGCATTACATTCACAATTTTGAAATCTCTGAGCGATTTGATTTTGGCTTGGGTGTGGGCATTAAAAACTCAAACTTTTATCACCGTTCTAATTTGGTTGAAATTACACATCCTGACACTACTTTAGAGGCTGGTTCGACCTTTTCTACTTTCACCCCGATTGATAGTAATGCAGGGGTTGAGCGTAATAAATTGAGTTTGTCTTATTTTAGTTTTCCTTTAGAATTTAGATACATTGGTAAGCCTGGCAAGAAAAATAAGGCTTTCAAGTTTGCTTTAGGTGTACATGCAAATTACAGAATGAATGTGCACACGAAAAGAGTTGATGCGACTGGTAAATACAAAGATTTTAATTTTAACAACCTTGAGAAATGGACTTTTGGAGCGCACACAAGAATTGGTTATCACAGAACTGCTTTGCAGTTAGAGACTAGTTTTAATTCAATTTTTAAGAAGAATTTTGGCCCTACGATGTTGCCTTTCAGAATAGGGTTTGTTTATACTTTGTTGGATTGATTTTCTTGGAGAGATCTTTTTGGAACGAATTTTCAAAAAACATCAAAAAAATTGCAAAGCAGCGCGGGCATGTGAGCCAAAAAAAACAGGCGAAGCATATTCTGATTTTTTAAGAGGGTTTGCTTATTTTTTTAGAAGTTTTTTGACATGAGTGACGAAAAGATCTCTCCAAGAAAGTTACTCAAATAAAGTACCCATTAAATCACCTGGAGTTTTACCCAAATGTTGATACGCTTTATCAGTTGCCTGTCTGCCTCTAGGGGTGCGAATCAAGTAACCCTCTTTGATCAAAAAAGGTTCGTAAACCTCTTCAATTGTTCCGGCTTCTTCGCTTACAGCAGTTGATAGGGTGTTTAATCCTACGGGGCCTCCTTTGAATTTTTCAATTAATGCTGATAGAATACGATTATCCATCTCATCTAAGCCGTTGTTATCGACGTTTAAGGCTTTTAGGCTGTAGGTTGAAATTTCAAGATTTATGTGCCCATCGCCTTTGATTTGAGCAAAGTCTCGAACCCTTCTAAGCAGAGCATTGGCAATACGAGGTGTACCTCTACTTCTTCGGGCAATTTCTAAAGCGGCGTCTTCATCAATTGAAATTTGCAAAATTTCAGCAGAGCGCTTGACAATTTTTTTCAATAGTTCGGCATCGTAGTATTCTAATCGAGCATTAATGCCGAATCGGGCGCGCAAGGGTGCGGTGAGTAAACCTGAACGTGTAGTAGCACCTATGAGCGTAAAGGGGTTTAAGGCAATTTGAACGCTGCGTGCGTTGGGTCCTGAATCGATCATGATGTCGATTTTGTAGTCTTCCATCGCAGAGTACAGGTATTCTTCTACCACGGCACTTAAGCGGTGAATCTCATCAATGAAAAGCACATCTCGCTCTTCTAAGTTGGTTAAAAGCCCTGCTAGATCTCCTGGTTTTTCAAGAACGGGCCCTGAGGTAATCTTAATGTTAACGCCCAATTCATTGGCAAGTATGTTTGAAAGCGTGGTTTTGCCAAGCCCGGGAGGGCCATGCAATAAGACATGATCTAAAGCCTCGTCACGTTGTTTGGCAGCAGCTACAAAGACCTGAAGGTTTTCAACAACAGCTTTTTGGCCTGTGAAGTCTTCAAAGCCCGCTGGGCGCAATACGCGTTCAATGTCTTTGTCAGATTGAGAGAGGTGTTCGCCTTGCGGATTTAAATGCTCGTTTGAAGACATTGTTCAAAGGTAAGAAACTGTTTAAATTTTAACGAACTCTTTTAGCTTTCGGCCATTTCAAGATTTGCTTTGAGTTTTTCTATGATGGCATGTGCAATTTTTAAAGCGGCATATCCTTGCTCAACAGGAATAGCAGAATTCGAGTTTTCTTGAATGGTTTTACAAAAGCTAATTAATTCTTCTTTGATGGCATTGTGAGGCTTGACTGTGGGTTTGTTCATTAAAATGCGTTTACGCTGCCCCTCTGCCGTTTTAATGACCATGTCAAATGGCATTTCTGATTCGTTTTCTTTTAAGGCTTCAAGCTCGAAGACTTCAATTTTTTTATCTAAAAAGTCAATAGATACATAAGCACTTTGTTGAAAAAATCGGGCTTTTCGCATGTTTTTCATCGATAAGCGTGAAGCAGTTAAATTGGCTACACAGCCATTGTTAAATTCTAATCGAGCATTGCATATATCAGGGGTCTTGCTTACAATTGCCACACCTGAGGCATGTACTTTTTTGATCGGAGAATTTACCACAGAAAGCACAATGTCAATGTCGTGAATCATCAAATCTAATACTACAGAAACATCTGTGCCTCTTGGATTAAATTGCGCTAAACGGTGCACTTCAATGAATACTGGTCGGTCAATGTATTTTTTACCTTCAACAAAAGCAGGGTTAAACCGCTCAACATGACCTACTTGTGCTTTTACTCCGGCCTCATAGGTTAAATCAATTAAACTTTCGGCTTCTTCAAGGGTTTTGGTGATGGGTTTTTCAATGAAAATATGCTTGCCTTTTTTTAAGGCTATTTTTGCAATTTCATAGTGTGAAACTGTTGGAGTGACAATGTCAACAGCATCTACAGCATCAATTAAGTCATGTAAATCATCAAAAGCTTTGATGTCAAATTCTTCAGATACTGCATTGCGCACAGCCTGCTGAGCATCATAAAATCCAACCAAATCAATCGATTCAATTTCTCGCAATAAACGCAAGTGAATCTTACCAAGATGGCCAGCTCCTATTAATCCGAATTTGAGCATATCACTAAAGTAGTACAACAAAGCGCACTACTTTTTAAACTCAAAAAAATTAATTCATGCTAAGGTGTTAGAAACTCTGGTTTAGCGAATATCAGTAGGAATGCCTTCTCCGTCTAAGGTGCCTGGGGCAAATACAGGAGGACAATCGGCTTTTGGTTTTTGTAAAAATACAAATCGAAGACTAAAGGCAACCGGGTAATAATCTGAATTAAAGTAGTTTACTTTAGGAATGGGTGCCTGAAAAGGCCAGGCGCTAACCAGTGGAATACGTACAGAAGGGAGTATCATCAACCGTTTTGAGGCTAGTAATCCAAAAGAGAGTTTGTAGTGAATTTGTGCTAAAATGGGTGAGGGAAATTCTTCGTTTAGACCCATGCTGGCTGATCTATTTTTTGAAAAAGCATAGTTTACATTGACTCCAAAACTGTTTTGAATAAAAAAGGGGTTTGAGACCTCAATGATGTTTGAAATATTGAAAAAAGCACTGGCGTGTTGATCAATTAGGGTGTTTGTGGTAAAACTATTTTGCTGGTGCACTTCTTCTTTGGCTGAGTAGCGTGTGTAGGCCAATCCATAATCTAAATACTTAAAAAACGGAGCAAACTTAAAGAGTTTATATCTGCCTACTTCAGCATATAGAGCCAATTTGCTAGAAGGCAAAAAAAGGTAGTCGTCGTTGTTGATGTTTTTTTCAATACTGTCAGGGATGGTAAATAAATAGGTGGCTCCTGCACCTAAAATCCAACCTGAGGGATGGTGATCAAGCGTGCCTGGAAAAAATCCTTTGCCATTAAATCGTTGATGCTTTAGTTCATATTTTTGACCATATAACGAGTTTATACTTAAAATAAAAACGATAAAAGAAATGAGTGTGATCTGGTTTTTCATGTCTGAAATATACGAAAACAGTGAAAAATACTAGACAAGCCTTTTGAGAATTTGTATCTTTGCTCTTTAATTTTGAAACGTAAAAACATGAATATAGTGTTGTTTGGCCCTCCTGGTGCAGGAAAAGGAACACAGTCTAAGATGTTGGTAGAAAAGTATGGTTTAGTGCATTTATCAACGGGAGATATCTTTAGATACAACATGAAAAACGCGACGCCTTTGGGTAAGCTAGCCAAGCAGTACATTGATGCTGGAAACTTAGTGCCAGATGAGGTGACCATTGATATGTTGAAAAGTGAAGTTGAAAAAAATGCTGGCGCTGCTGGATTTATTTTTGATGGATTTCCTAGAACCAATGCTCAGGCAGATGCTTTAGACAAATTTTTAACAACAAAATCTTCTCAGGTAGATAAAATGATTGCCTTATCTGTTGAAGAAAATGAATTGAAAAATCGATTAAAAGAACGTGCCATTACTTCAGGTAGAGTTGATGATGCTGACCCTAGTGTGATTCAGCATAGAATTGATGTCTACAACAAAGAGACCCTTCCGGTAAAAGAATATTACCAAGCCAAAGACAAGTATTTTCAGGTCGATGGCGTCGGGTCAATCGATCAGGTTTTCGATCGTCTTTGTGTAGAAATCGACGAGGTACTGGTATAAATAAAGCCATTATGGCTTAAAAACATAAGCCCTATGGTCAACTTTATAGATCATGTTAAAATTTTTGTGCGCTCAGGTAAGGGTGGATCTGGTTCGCGCCATTTTTACAGAGACCGTACTACTGCTAAAGGTGGTCCTGATGGCGGAGACGGCGGCAGAGGAGGGCATATCATTCTAAAGGGCAACAAGCAGCTCTGGACATTATTGCACCTTAAATACAGAAAACACATTCATGCCGAGCATGGTCATGCTGGTGGGGGTGGATTAAAAACAGGCGCATCAGGCAAAGACACCATTTTAGAGGTGCCCCTAGGAACAGTCGCAAAAGACCCTGAAACAGGCAAACAGCTTTTCGAAATCACCCAAGAAGGGCAAGAGGTTGTCTTAATGAAAGGCGGAAAAGGAGGGAGAGGCAACAACCACTTTAAAACTTCTACCAATCAAGCACCTGAGTATGCTCAACCTGGAGAGGCTTTTGTAGAAGGGTGGAAAGTCTTAGAACTTAAGGTTTTGGCTGATATTGGTTTGGTTGGATTCCCGAATGCGGGAAAATCAACACTTTTGTCAGTCATTAGTGCCGCTAAACCTGAGATTGCAGATTATCCTTTTACCACTTTAGTGCCCAATTTAGGAGTTGTGCCACACAACGATGGCTATCGATCTTTTGTGATGGCTGATATTCCAGGAATTATTGAAGATGCACATAAAGGAAAAGGCTTAGGACATCGTTTTTTAAGACATATAGAGCGTAATTCGGCTTTGTTGTTTATGATTCCTTGCGATGCTGATGACATTCAAAAACAGTATAAGATTTTAGTGAATGAGTTAAAGTTATACAACCCAGAACTCTTGCACAAAGACCGTTTGTTGGCCATCACCAAATCTGATCAATTAGATGATGAATTAAAAGAAGCTTTGCAAAAAGAATTGCCAAAAGGCATTCAAACGGTATTTATCTCTTCTTTTTCTAAATTGGGAATTCCTAAGCTAAAACAAGAAATTTTTAAGATACTTGAAGGGTGAGTCAAAAGGCGAATATATTGTTTTTAACTACTCAATTGCCCTATCCACCCAATAGCGGAGGAACCATCAAATCATTTAAGCTAATTGAGTATTTTGCGAAGTCTCATCATTTGTATGTGGCTGCTCCATTGAAAGAGGGAGAAGAAAAATCAATTTCTCAGTTTGTACAGCGCGTTAAACTCAAAGCATATTACTTTAAACCTTTGAACCGAAAACGTTCTTTGGGTTCTTTATTGCAAAGCTATATTCGTTCTGCATCGTTGAATGTTTATAGAAATTACAGTGAGCAAATTCAGCAGAAAGTAAACAGTTGGCTCGAAGATATTGATGTAATCATTGTTGATCATTATGAGATGGGAGCTTATGTACCTGATGCTTTTAAAGGAAAGGTGATTTTGCACGCCCACAATGCTGAGTATGTTTTATGGCAAAGGCTGGCAAAAGTATTGCCTAGATCAATTAAAAAAGCTGCTGTGCTTGCTGAAGTGAGCCGTATTAAAAGAGCTGAGAAGAAATATGGGTTTAGGGCAAATATGATTTGGGCAGCGCCTAATGACATTAAAAAATTAAATGCTCTAGGACTTTCTTTTTCAAAATTTCAGGCGACTTATCATTTGGGAGACGATCAGCTTTTATTAAAACCTGAATTGCAATTTAATGCTAAAAATAAAACGCTTTTGTTTGTAGGGACACTTTCTTGGGAGGCAAACATACAAGGATTGTTGTGGTTTATTGAAAAGGTTTTTCCTTTATTACTCAAACAAGAAAAAGAGGTGCAATTGATGGTGGTTGGTAAAAATCCTGATATGCGTTTATTGAATGCTGCTGCTCGATACAGTCAGATTTTATTTAAAGGGTTTGTTGAAGATTTAGAGCAAGTCTATCAAAAAGCTTCAGTAGCCATTGCTCCTTTGACTTTCGGAAGCGGTATGAAGGTAAAAGTCTTAGAGGCTATGTATAGAGGTATTCCGATGGTGACTACCTCAGTTGGTATTGAAGGTATTGAACATGCAAATGATTGTGTTGCTGTTGCTGATGACCCTAAAGAATTTGCAGAGCATTGTTTAACTCTATTAAATGATCAAAAAAATTGGAAGCAACATGCTAGTGTGTCAAGAGAAGTGGCTCATCAGCGATACTTGTGGAGCGATTTATTAGAAAAGCACAATGAGCAACTCAATGGCCTATTAGAAAAACAAAACTCATTGAGCCCACTTGCTGAATAGGTGCGTCAGGATGAGCATCAAACTTTGTTTTTAAAGCAGCACGCTTTGCTTTTTCAAAAAGAGTTGCGCTATTGGTAGTGCTGCCTTTGATACCAGGTTCTGCTTTGATTACATTACCAGATCGATCGACATAAATGCGCACAACTACTTTGCCTTCATCTTGAGAGTCATCAAATATTTTTGGTGTCTTGGCGAGTCTTCTGCCACCCAATACGTAGTTACCACCTCCAGGAAGTGCTCCTCCAGTTTTGCCACCAAATCTACCCCCGAACTCGCGCCCCTGAGTGCCTGCTTGGTTGTCTGAGCCCCCGCCTGTGCCTTGGCCTGATTTTTCATTGTTTTTTGTTTTAGCAAATAGGCTTTTAAGATGCTCTTGTTGTCGTTTTGCCTCTGCTGCTTTGCGCTGAGCTTCAAGTTCTTCTGCAGTGGGCTTGGGATCTTCTACTTTTTTTGTTGATTTTATGACTTGAGCTAGGCTTGCAGCTTCTTGGGTGAGGTATTCAGTAGCGCTTTGGGTCGATGTTTCAGTTACTTGAGGTGTAGTCTGAGCAGTTGTGCGATTATCAAATGTCTCACCTGAGCCCGCATCGTCAAAACCCAATCTAATTTGAAGCGGCATGCCTTCTTCTTTAGGTAAAGGATCAGGTTCAGTGAATCCTGTAAATAAAAAAAGAATCAACAGGCACAAATGAAAAACAATTGTGCCGATCAGCCCCTTTCGTTTATGTGCCTTTTCTTCTTGCATGTTTTAAGAAGGTTCTGTGGCTACAACCATCTGAATGCCGTTTTTTCGAGCAACTGCAAAAAGATTAATGGTAAAACCAGTAGGAACTTGTTCATCTACATATAAAATGGCTTTTTTCTCTTCTTGCCCTTCAAAATGGCTGATCAGTTCAGTTTCTACTTGCTCAGGGTTTATTTTTTTTGATCCAATAAAATAAGAGAGATCTTCTTTAATGGTTACAGACACTGTAGGCTTGTCTGATGTTCTTGAGCTGCTGTTGGGCAAATCTACTTTTTCGCCGTATGGATTGATCAAAGTAGAGAGTACAATAAAAAAGATCAACAACAAAAAGACAATGTCTGTCAAAGAAGCCATGTTGAACTCTACACTTACTTTATTTGAACTTTTAATGGCCATGGTTAAAGATTAAGCAGGTTCTTGTAAAATATCCATGAATGCCAAGGTAGTTTCTTCCATCTTGTAGGCTACTTTCTGAGTTTTAGCAGAGAGTATGTTATAAGCCAAATAAGCAATGATGCCCACAATTAAACCCGCTACAGTGGTGACCATAGCTTGCATGATTCCGCCAGAGAGCTCGTCAACTTTTACGGCTTGTCCTCCGACCTTCATAGCATGAAAGGTAACAATCATACCTGTTACGGTGCCTAAAAAACCTAGCATAGGTGCTACTCCTGAGATAGTGGCCAGTACAGGAAAGCTTTTCTCTAAATTATTGAGTTGAATTTGAGCTACATTTTCAATTTCTGTTTTAATGTCGCCCAAAGGTTTTCCGATGCGTTTTATGCCTTTAGAAATCAAGGCACTGTAAACAGAATTGTCTGCTGCACAGGCAGATTGAGCTGCATCTAAATTGCCTTGCTTGATCTGAGCTGAGACCGAACTTAGAAGATTGGCGTTTAATTTACCTTGCTTGTTTATAGTGAAATAGCGCTCTAAAAAGATATATACGCCGACAATTGACATCAAAAGTAAAGGTATCACAACGATTAGTGTGCCAGGATCAGAAAGAAGATCGACGATTGAAATTGTTTTCATGGTCACTTGCTCTGCAGTTTCTACTGAGGTTGAGTCAGAGGGCATTGTAATTTGAAGTAACATACTGTTTTTTTTAAAAGATACTATTCTTTTAAGAAATAACGTATGAAGGCTAAAAATATTAGTTGATTAGCCCTATAATTCTGGCAATGTCCCAAATGTTTCTGTAGAATGGAGAGAAACGATTGTGCAAGAGTTGATCTTCTTCACGCTTCCAGAAATGAAGGTTAGAAACTGGGTAGAGATAGCCGAATCTATACGCTGTTTTCCCTTTGAACTTTCCTGAGAGGAGCTTATAATCATATCTGTAATTTCTCTCTTGTTCTTTGACAAGTTCAAGCGCTTTACTTCTTGTTTCAATCATCGGTGTAGATTGAGCCTTTTTATCGAAAGAAGCTTGATTGATTTTAGCAATTCTTCTCTCAGCGATATAGTTTAAACTCTGAGATTTGTGCTGAGCTCTTAATGCAGTAACTTTGAGAGATAAAACCAATTCTTTGAGTAGTTTTTCTTTCGATTCTTCTACTTGAGTGTTTTCAATAGATTTAATTTGTGTTTCAAGTAAGCTGACATATTCTTTTAAAGGCTTAATGACTTTTTCTTTTAATTCTGTGAGTTCTTTTTGAGTTGCTTTTCGAAATAAATACTTGTATTGCTTTTTAGGTCTAGGCTGAAATTCAAAGCTTAATTTGCCTTTTACTTCATCACTAGGCTGGTTTGCTGTAATGTATCGTATGAGTTGTTTTTCAAGCAAATACTCACTTTGTAGTTTATCTATTGCCAAGAAAGCTTGATTGATTTTCTCAGAGTTAAATAGATAGTCAATTGAAGCAGTATTATTGTTTGTTGATTTATGTAAGCTTGAACTAGACAGTCGAGCAATGTTCCAATCAAATAACCAGTGATTCCACTCTATGCCAGAAGTGAAGGTGATATGTCCGTCTATATTTAGAGAATCACAAGTTTGAATGTCTCGGTTTCTTGCCGAGATGTATCCAGTGAAAAAGTTTGGGATACTATTGTCAAAAGTAATCCAATAAGCACTCTCGGGATAATACCATGTTTCCCTTACTTTTTTATCGATCAACAAGCGTTTATACATATGTATCATATTCTTGTTGTTGTAAGCGGGTCCGTATTTATCTTTTAAGGCATAACTCATAACTGTATGTACCATAGAGCCACGTTTTTCATCTATTTTTTTTGATACCGGATCAAAATAATTTAAAGCGTGATTGTCTTTAAAGTGAATCATGTGTTCGTGCTTTACAACATGTTTTCTGTTCATTGCTTTGGCCGCCAAAATACTGTCGATGTATTGGGTAGTAAAGACCATCAGTTTTTCTTTTTTTGTAGCATTGCCTTCAGAGAATTCAGTAGCACTAAATTCAATGTTGTAAACATCAAAATCTGCTACAGCTAGTTTTTTTAAGCGCCTGGCAATTTGTTTTTCTTTGCTTCTAAAAGATGTTGGAGGTAATCGATATAATTTAAAAGCCTTTTGCTGCAACATTCTCAATGACAAATCAACTCCAACCAAAACACCTCTTTGGTGAGCATACTCAACGATTTTTTTAGCATAAAGAGGCCATTTTCTTAAATGCAAGTTTTCTAGTAAAGAGAACTCAAAATAGTTTTGCTTGTTTTGGGCAAGCCAGTCAATGTATTTTTTTACCTCTTGCAGATTGCCTTCTTTTTTGCGATCTAAAAGATACTCGGTTAACTCAATCGGGTGCTGGGTGTGTTGGTGAAATCCTATAATGTTAAAACGAGTTGAATCTGAAAAAGTGATGGGGGTGATGTTGGGTGTTTTTTCAGGGTAAATGGTTTGTCTAGGGTGGATGAATAAAATGTTTAAATGATCTTGAAAAAAAGCATATAAAGCATGCTGTACTCCAATAATATGAGTAGCAGAAATGCTGATGTTAATTTGATTTGCATCAGGGTTTTGAACAGTTAATTGAAAAGCTGTTGAAGGATAGCTTATTTTATGGATGTCATTTTGGTAGTGATAGGTTTTAAAACAAAAATTTGTGTCGACATTTTCAGGCAACTCAATATGGAGTCTTAAATTCTTTGCAAAGGCTTTGTTAAAATGATGTTGAATGTCACTTAAGGTATGCTGAAAGGTTTTGCAATGCCTGTATGTTTCGCCTCCTTTAACAAGGATTTGGTCTTGGCTAAAAAGAGAAGTTGAATACAGCAAAAAAAACCCCCATAAGATTTTATGGAGGTTTACTTTTGTTATTTGAAATGGTTTATTCAACGACTAAAGGTACAAACATCTTTTGTTTATTGTTTTTCAATTCAATAAAATAAACACCTTTTGCAGTTTCTTGCAATGACACTTCTATGCTAAACTCACCTGAAAGTGTTTCTTTAAATAGGTTTTGAATGTGTCTTCCGCTTAAATCAAATAACGAGGCTTCAATTAAAGCATTTGAAGCATTTATTTTACCGTTAATCGTTACATTATCTCTAGCTGGATTCGGATATAACTGCACACCTGTAAAGTATGTGCTCAAATTGATACTATTCGGTGCATATGGTAGAATAGTCACTGCCCCAATTTTTGAACACCCTGATGCGTCAGTAACACTTACGACGTATGTTCCTGGAGATAAATTAGAGATGCTTGCATTGGTACTTGAACTTGAAGACCAGCTGTAGGTAAAGGGCGCTGTTCCGCCAGTAGTAGTTGCAGTTGCTGTTCCGTCGTTTGCACCTAAAGCAGTTTCATTTGTTCCGGTTACATCAATCGTCCAAGAACATGGGTTTTGATTGAAGTCATAAACTTCAACAGAACTTGTTTCAGAGCAACCTGCAGCATCTGTTACGGTTACATTGTAAATGCCAGGAGCTAGATTGTTGATCACGTCAGTCGTGCCTGAGTTAGACCAAGCATAAGTAAAAGGGCTTGTTCCTGAGAAGGTATTTACAGTTGCTGTTCCGTCGTTCGCTCCACTTGCTGTTAGGTCAGTGGCACTTGTGAAAATATCAAATGAAGCACAAGGCCCAGCTGAAGAATCTAATCCAACCAACACCGTATATGTAAACACACAAGCATTAGAATCAGTGATGGTCACAGCATAAGATCCACTAGCGAGTCCTGTAAGTGATGGAGTAGTTGCTCCGTTTGACCAATTGTAGCTAAATAGCGGAGTGCCTCCGTTTACTGTTGTGGTAATAGCTCCATCATTTGCTCCTGCTGCACTTTCATCTTCTACATTAAAGCTGGCATTGAATCCTAAACAAGGATCTGGTGCATTACAATTGGCGTCAATTTCTACCCAAACAGAATCAAAAGCTACACAACCTGTTGATTGGTCAGTAACTTGAAGGGTGTAGTATTGAGAGGTGCTAGGAAATACAGTTGGATTGGTAATTGAACTAGAAACATCAATGTTGTTTACTGGCGTCCAACTCCAAATATAACTACCGCTACCGCCACCTGCAGAAGGTGTGGCTCCAATTACAACACTGTCAGCTGTACATACATCAGGGCCTGCATCAGCAAATAAATTACTATTTGCACAAGGATCAAATCCTGTGGTGTCAGTTAAAATGGTAACAGATAGATCGGCTCTACAACCTGTGGCATCAACTACGCCAACAAAATAAGTGCCGCCCGTTAAACTATCAAAACTATTTGAAGATTGTGGGCCAGCCATTACAGGGCCAGAAAGTTCATATTGATAAGGTGCTTGCGCTCCTGAAGCATTTACAGTAATGCTTCCGTCAAAAGCACCAGGGGCACTTTCATCAACTTGAGAGTGGCTCAATGCCAAAGCAGAGGGTTGTTGTATTACAAAAGTATCAACAATTGAGCATGAATCATCAGAGATGGTAGCAATGTAAGAGCCTGCCATAAGTGAGTCTCTTGAGAATTGCGTGTTGCCATCGTTCCATAGTATAGTTACGTTTGGATTGGCTGGAGTAAGCACGATAAATCCGTCTGAGGCATTGTGACAACTTACATCAGCAAAAAATGAGGCGCTGATTAAACTCGCAAAGTTGCAAGGGTCTTGGGTCGCGCAATTTGCATCAATCTGAACCCAAACTGAATCGTTGGCTTGGCAACCTGTGTTGTTGTCAGTTACATTTAAGTAATAGTATTGACCTACTGGAGGTGAAGCCAAAGGGTTTGAGATAGAAGTGCTTACATTTAAATCATTTGAAGGAGTCCAACTCCAAATATAACTTCCACTGCCTCCACCTGCAGAAGGAAATCCACCCAAAATAGCAGAGTCAGGCGTGCAAATTGTATCGCCCCCAGCATTTGCAAATAAAGTGCTGTTGACGCAATCAATACTATCGGCCAATATTTCAATCATATCAATCACAACACTACAACCTAAAGAATCTTGAGTTGTAACTTGATAGGTGCCTGCTACAAGAGAATCAAATAAGAAATTATTTTGTTGAGGTCTTGTAATGGGGCCTGCTGTAATGGCAAAGTTGTAAGGGGTTTTGCCGCCGCTTGCAAATACTCCGATTGCACCGTCATTAGCTCCTGAAACAGACTCATTGGTAATAGTCGCAGTAGCATCAAAAGGGGCAGGGTCGATCAATACAAAGCTTGTATCTACAGAGCAAAGATTATTCGATACATTCACATCGTATGTGCCTGCAGTTAATTGATCATTGATGTTGTTGGTAGAGCCGTTGCTCCAAGTAAATAGTTCATTGCCTGTTGCTGGAATAAGTTGTATGAATCCGTTGGTATCGCCGTTACATGTAGGAGGGTATAAAAACTCAAAGCTTACAAGGTCTGTCCAATTACAAGAAGCAGGTGGGCAACTTTCAGTGTTGACAATCAATAAAGCAAAAGAAGAATCTAGTGCGCATCCACTCTTAGAATAAGTAAGTTTTACAATGTGTTCTCCGATTCCTGCGTCATTAGGATTAAACTCACCTATTGTATTTACTGAAGGACCAGACCAAGTGTAAAATGTATTGGTGTCAAAATTCTCAACCACCAAAGGCATAAAGGTGTCATTCACACAAAAAGGAACAGGATTGTTGATCACAGCAATATCACATCCTGGGCTTTGTGCGCAAGTATTTTGATAAAGTCCTAAATCGTCTAATGCATTAAAACCCCATAATTCCCACTCTAAAGAAGGGTTAAAGCTATCTAGGCCATCTTGGTCACCTTGAGTAACACTGGCCTTTCTTCTGATAGTTCTGTTGAATGTAAATACGTTGTTTGAGTCAGGAAAAAACCATCCTTGACCCGGGTCTTCTCCAATTCTACCAATAACATCTATGATATTTCCGTTTTTTGAGAGTACAATCGCATCGTTTCCGTTAAAGGTCATGGTTAGGTTGTCAGTAATTTCAGCCAATGCTAGAATTGAAGGATCAGCATTTGTGTTGGCTGCCACCAAAGTAGCATGTGATGCTAAAGAAAGCCCGTTTAAACTTAAAGAAGTTGCTGAGTTTGACCCATTAAAGTATACGTCAATGGCATACCCGTTGAGTGAAATGCTTGCCCCTGATGGATTGTATAGTTCTATTGCTCGATTGGCGCCATTGCCCATGACATATTCTGAGATAAATACTTCAGAGCAGCTCTGAGCGTAAAAATTAGTTGAAAAAAGAAATACTGTAAATAAACCTAAAATAGTCTTGTTTTTCATTTGTGTGGATTTAACAAGACCTAAAGTAGATTTTTTTTTTAATCTGGTTGTAGTCAAAGACTTACTTTTTTATAAAAAGTAATTTTTTTGTCTCAAAAAAAGGTTCTGAGAATTCTTTGTTTAGTTCAAAACTCTTGATTTTGTATCTCTTAGAGACTTCTTTAATCTCTTGGGTTAAATCTCCGCCCTTTAAGTAATAAAGCCCTTTGAATGATTTATCTGACAAGCGTTTATGTACCCAAGGCATAAAAATAGAAAGTCTCTTAACAGCTCTTGAGATCAAGTAGTCGCTGGGTGTTTTCACCTCTTCAATTCTTGACCAAAGACTTGTGGTATTCTCAAGATTCAAAGCCTTTGAAATTTCATTGGTAACCGTGATTTTTTTTCTGATTGAATCGACCATTGTAAAGTGTACATCTGGTCTTAAAATAGCTAAAGGTATGGCCGGAAATCCGCCCCCTGTACCTACATCAATAACATGGCTATTCTTGTTGAAATTAATAAATTTAGCAATACTTAAGCTGTGTAGAATGTGATTGATGGCAATTTGATCGATGTCTTTTCGAGAAATGACATTGATTTTTTGGTTAAACTCAGCATAGAGTTCTTGAGCATGATCTAGTTGCTTGAGTTGTTGTTGGGTAAGTTGAGAAAAATACTTGAGGTAAAGTGCTTTGCTCATTAAAGCGTGTCGATGGTGTTTTTCATGATGTTGAACAAGAAATCACGCCCTCTAAAAAGCTGCGCTTTTACTGTTCCTAAAGGTAAGTCTAAACGCTCTGCAATTTCATCGTATGAAAGCTCTTCAAAATATCTGAGCTCAATTAATTTACGGTATCTAGGCTTGAGTTTTTGAACAACGTTACGCATGGCTTTGATGCGCTGTGATTTGATGGCTTCTTCTTCAGGATCAAGACCTTTTGATTCTAAGGTAATGGTTGATTTAGAGCCTTCTCCGTCATCGTATTTTTTGTCAATAGAAATAATATGCGCGCGCTTTTTTCTCAAATGATCAATGCAGTTGTTTGAGGCAATTTTAAACAGCCATGTACTAAAGGCATAGTCAGGGGTGTATTGATGCAATTTTTTAAAAGCTTTACCAAAGGCCTCTATCGTTAAGTCTTCAGCATCGTCTTTTGAGCGCACCATTTTAAGCAGCATAAAGTAGATTGAGTCTCTGTAATGGCCCATCAATTCGGCATAGGCTTTTTGATCTTTATTGTCTAAAGCTTTACGAATTAATTTATAATCTCTTTTAGCTTTAACTGAAAGCTTTTCGTTCACATCAACCTTGGTTGTCATACTTTATCTTCTTTGGTGTTTTAAGGTGAGGCTGCCTAGGTGAAAAAGCGGATAAAACAACAAGAGTATGGGTTCTAAAATAAAAGAAGTAAACACCAAATCTTGCTCTTTAAAACGTTTATATAACCTAAAGCATAGAGCCTCTGAAACTAATATACGAAATAATACGATTGCACAAATTAATGTAGTATTTTTTGAGGTGCAAGTCAACAATAAGAGTAGAATCCACCAAGATAAACGCAGAAAATAAAGTGTGCTCAACAAGAAAATGTCACTTTTTTTATACTTGGGAGCCGTTGAGACGTGCCGAGATTTTTGAAGAATAAACTCATACATTGATGCTTTGGCTTTTGAATACACAAAACTTTCTTTTGTGATGCATATTTCTGTGGAGCTTTCTTTGCTGTGTTGTTGAATGAATAAATCGTCGTCTCCTGAGTCTAAAGTGGCGTGCTTTTTAAAACCATCACCTTTTAAAAAAGTAGATTTTAAGTATCCCATATTTCTGCCTACCCCCATGTAGGGCATGCCAACTTTAGCAAAAGTAAGGTAGTCTAAGGCGGCTAAAAAGCAGTCAAAGCGAATGAGTTTGTTTAAAAGTGAGGGTTCTTTGAAAAAGGGGGCGTAGCCGATAGAGATTTGGTGGGTGTTTAATGGAGCGCTGATTGCATTTAGCCATTCTTTTGAGGGGGCAACACAATCTGAATCTGTAAATACCAAGTGCTCGTATTGAGCCTTGTCAATGGCAAAACTTAAAGCGTTTTTTTTGCCTTTGTGGCTTTTTTGGTGCTCAGCCAAATGATAGACCCTTAAACGACCATCTTTTATGGTTTGCCACGCTTTTTTTTCAGCTTGAAGATGTTCTGAAAAATCATTCACTACAATGCATTCAAAACAATCGTGTTGTTGGCTTAAAAAATGGTCGATGTTTTGGCGTAAATACCCTCCGTTATTTCGATAGCATATGATAAGAGAGGTCTGTGGGGGGCTTTGAGTATTTTTTTCTTTGGGTGGATGAAGTGCCCACAATTGCATACCCCTGTAAACACAAAGTATAGCCGTTAAAACAATAAATAAAATCATCAACTATACCTTTAGTAGTGCCCGGGGCGGGACTCGAACCCGCACGTACTTAGTACACATGTCCCTCAAACATGCCTGTCTACCAATTTCAGCACCCGGGCAAAAAAGTTTTGGAAGGCCTTGAGCTTCGTTACGTGTATTTGAATGACTCGTCATTGCCTTGAGGTAACTCCTCGTAATTCAAACACACAAGCCTCACTCAAGACCTTCTAAATTCTTTTTTGCTAAGACTGTTTAGTCTTATGCTCAATTTGAAGCCCTCATTAAGAGTCTTCAAGCTTTTTCACTAAGATCAAGTCAACCTAATTCTTAATTTGAAATTTTCAACTAGAAGTTTTTAAACTTTTTGCTGAGCATTCAAGGCAATTTGTTTTGCTTCAATCTTAGCATTAAAACACTGCCCTTCAAACTTATTGTTAAGCAGTTTTTGAGTGTTTTAAAAGCAAAAAAGCCGAACAAATCGGCTTTTTACTCTTTTGTGACCTGGCTGGGGCTCGAACCCAGGACCCTCTCCTTAAAAGGGAGATGCTCTACCAACTGAGCTACCAGGTCAGCCTTAAGTTGTGCAAATATAGAATCAGTTTTGCAATTGCGCAAATTTTATTTCCATTTTGTAAAGGGATGTTGTACCAAAGCACTGTTTAAGTATTTTGAATAGCCGCTGACTTCTTTATCAATAAAGTCAGGAAGCTCAAAATGCTCATGTTCATCTTCAAGCTCAATCTCAGCTATGATGAGGCCTTGGTTGAGTCCCATGAATTGGTCAATCTCCCAGGTTTTTCCTTTAAAATCAATTAAATAGCGTTGTTTTTCAATGGCTGCAAATTCAGTTTCTGCTCTGAGTAAATCTTGTGCGTCTTTCAATGGGATTTCGTATTCATATTCATCACGCACCAAGCCGCGCCCTTTCTTGATGGTAATAAATCCTTGCTCATCTTTGATGCGCACGCGCAAAGTTTTGGTTTTTTCATTGAAAATATAGTTTTGAGCAATGTAAATGGGTGTGCCCTTTTTTGCTTTTTGCCAAAGGTCATGTTTGACCAAGAATTTGCGTTCGATTTCTTTGCCCATTTTTTTGTTTTATTGACAATCACATGTGTTTGACATCATAATGTTCGTGTTGGGAAGGTTTTTCTTAAGTTTTTTCAATTCAGATTTATTCAATCCAGTATAACGTACGTCAAGTTTTTTAAGTTTTTTAAGTGCTTTTATTTCGGGTGGAATGCGCACGATGGGATTATTCCAAAGGTCAATTTCAATGAGTTCAGTAAGCCCTCCAATTTCATGAGAGATATAATCGATGTTGTTTTTGCCAAGTTTGAGGATTTTGAGATTTTTTAGGGTGTACAGGGCAGGTGAGGGGCGGGTGATTTGGTTGTTGTTTAAAATTAGTACTTGCAGTTTGCTGAACTGTGCAATCTCAGCAGGAATACTATCAATTTTATTTTTGCTCAAGTCTAAGTACACCAAGTTTTTAAAACGTTCTAATCGTTTGGTTGGAAACCGCTTGAGTTTGGCTTTTTTAACCACCAATCCTTCTACTTCTGCTGGATAACGATAAGCCTCTTTAAAAGAGTGATACATATTGATGTCTTGCAGGCCAAGCACGTGGAATTTTTGACTTAAGCTTGCTGCTGAAAACAAAAATGTAAAGAAAAGAAAGGTTGTGAACCGAAACATATTCTTAATAAATGGTTTAAAGATCTAAAAAAAACTTGACTTGCCTTTATTTGGTGGTCAACTTTGCAAAACAAAATAAACTCTAAACTTAGAAAATAATGAATAAAAATATGTTAAATATCTCAAAAGCAATTATGATTGTTTTTGTGTCGACAGCTTTACTTTCAAGTGATTCTTGTCAAAAGGTAGAAGAAGGTTCAGGTGCGCACAATTATGGTATGGAAGAGCAGATTAATCAAGGATGGGAAGATTATGCAAATGATCAGTATGGTGATCTAAATTTGTGTTCTCAAGACTTTGTTCTTGGATCTTATGAGAGTTCTTGGATTAAAAATGAATTGATTGATGTAACCGCTAACAATATTGATTACACTGAGATTCATGGTGATGATGGTTACTGGTTAAGTGCAGAAATTAAAATGCTTCAAAAAGACGGAGATTTGTTTTATTTTTTAAAATCCCATCAGATTGACATGGATTATATTGGTTATTATAGTATTTATAACTGTAATGGATCATTTATTGTTGGCGATGTTTACGATGAAGGTTATGATGAGTCGGCAGAATATGAAGAGCTTGAGAGCTATTTAATTTCAGATTATATGGTTACTCACGACCCAGATGAAGCTGTGATTTGTTCTCCTTTTATGACGCACATTGAAGGTACTTGGATTGAACAAAAAGCTCAACAAGCAATTGATGAATATATAGGCATTGCAGGCCCGTTTGAAGAAGGTGGTAACTTTATAGCATTTGTTCAGCAACTTGAGAAGCACAATCAGTACTTTTATGCGATCAATGCTTCAGAAATTCAAGATGACTATCAATATTTTAGCATCTATGATTGTGAGTCTAATTTAATTGAAGATCACATCGAGTATGGTGATTTAGTTGAACAAGGATATGAAGAGTTGGCTGACTTTGAAATTGAAAGAGCTCTTTAAAAAAAGAAAGTAGTTGTAGAGGCTTAGAAAAAATCTTTTGTAGTGCCTTCAAACTTAGTGTTTGGAGAGTTCTGCAAAAGACTTTTTTGAATGCCTCAATTCATTTATTTAAACACTCTTAATTAACCCGTTTAAGCCTTCCGAAAAGTTTTTCGGCTCCCGGCCCTTACGGGTCGAAGTTTCTCAAAACTTTTGCTTCATGCTTTCACTATCCTCTATTCAAGAAGGTAGTTGTAGAGACTTTTTCGGAGCTCATATAATCTATTGAATAACCTCTAAAGCCTTTCCGACTTTTTCAAAAGCCGCTACAGCTTTGTCTAAATCGTCTTTTGAGTGTGCCGCTGAGAGTTGGGTTCTGATTCTTGCCGCTCCTTTAGGTACAACAGGATAGAAAAATCCAACCGCATATACGCCTTCTTCTAAAAGCATATCGGCAAACTTTTGTGAGAGGGGAGCATCATAAAGCATCACGGGTACAATCGGAGAAGCGCCAGGTTTAATTTCAAACCCCAGGGCAATCATTTTTTCTTTAAAGTATTTGGTGTTTTGCTCTAATGTATCTCGCAATTCAGTCGAAGATTCAAGCATATCAAGAACTGCTATGCTCGCTCCGGTGATGATCGGAGAAAGTGAATTTGAAAACAAATATGGGCGTGAACGTTGACGTAATATTTCAATGATTTCTTTACGACCTGTGGTAAATCCACCCATAGATCCACCCAAGGCTTTGCCTAAAGTACCTGTAATGATATCGACCCTGCCCATTACGCCATGATATTCTGCGGTGCCTCTACCTGTTTTTCCGATAAATCCTGTCGCGTGGCAATCATCAACCATCACAAGGGCATTGTATTTGTCGGCTAGATCGCAAATTTCATTGAGTCGGGCAATGTCTCCATCCATAGAAAATACGCCATCTGTGACAATAATTTTAAAACGCTGCGCTTGAGCTGCTTTCAATTGCGTTTCTAAATCTTGCATGTCGCTGTGTTTGTAACGGTAGCGTGCGGCTTTGCATAAACGCACTCCGTCAATGATTGAAGCGTGGTTTAAACTATCAGAAATAATGGCGTCTTCAGCAGTCAATAAAGGTTCAAAAACTCCACCATTGGCATCAAAACAAGCAGCATATAAAATGGTGTCTTCAGTGCCTAAAAATTGGGCGATTTTTTGCTCTAAAGTTTTGTGAATGTCTTGGGTGCCACAGATGAATCTGACTGATGACATGCCGAATCCGTGCGAGTCTAAGTATTGTTTGGCCGCATCAATTACTCTGGGGTGAGAAGAAAGACCAAGGTAATTGTTGGCGCACATGATGATCACTTCTTTGCCATCATCTGTCTTCACTTTGGCTCCTTGAGGAGTTACGATGATGCGCTCTTTTTTGTATAGTCCTGCGGCTTTAATTTCTGAGATTTCTTGGTCTAAATGTTCTTTGTTGCTGTACATATTGCAAACGTAATATAAAAAGTATATCTTGTAAGGTATGATTCAAAAAATACTTATTATACTCAGCTTTTTTGCTATTTCATTCAATTTTTTAGCTCAATGTACTGGTTTTGCAATTGATGCGTCTGCTACAGATGAGTCTGCTGGATCTTTAGGAAGCATTACAATTTGTGCTTTGAATGGATCGCCTGACTATGAGTTTGTGATTGAAAATGGTCAGGGAACAACCATTTCGTTTTCAGGAAGTAGTCCTTGTCATACTTTTTTCGGAAGACCCGCAGGAACCTACACCGCAACGGTTAGTGATGTAAATAACTGTGTGTCTTCTCAGCAAGTCGTGATTGAAGCTTATGTGCCTTCTGGAACTTTGGATTGCGCTTCTGCTACTGCGCTTTCGTGTGGAGTTGCCGTAGGCGGAAACAATGCTAATGGAGTAAATAATGTTGAGAGTTATGGATGTAATGATTGGACAGAAACGGGTAGAGAAGAAGTTTATACTTATACCCCTTCTCAAAATGGCCCTTTTAGTGTGAAGTTGTCTGGGTATAGCGGAGCAGATTTAGATGTTTATATTTTGTCTTCTTGTGATCCGTCTAGTTGTATCGGAGCCGTCTTTTCTGACTCTGCTTATTTTAATAACGGTGTTGCCGGAACAACTTATTATATTGTTGTAGATTCTGATGATGGTAATTCTTCTACTTACAACATTGAAGTAGATTGCACTGTGCCTTCTGATCCTTGCTTAGGCCTCTCGTTAACAGTTTTAACAACCGATGAGACCATTGCAACGGGCAATGGTACTGCTGAGGCTCAATTGACAGGTATTTCTACTGATTCAGCTTCGTTTTTATGGTCAAATGGAGGTGCTGGGGCTTTAATTTCAGGTTTAAATGCTGGTACATATTCTGTGACAGCAACTACACAAACAGGTTGTGAGCTTCAGGCTAGTGGTGTGGTTGAATTTGATACATCAGGCGCTTCAGGCTGTGATTTAACGTTGAGTTTTGTGAAAACTCATGAGACTGATACGGGCGCCAATGACGGAACAGTTCTGGTCAATGTTTTTAATGGCACTGCTCCTTACACATACAATTGGTCGCATTCTAACTTAGATACAAATGCTTTTTCAGGGCTTGCTCCTGGAGATTATGCTGTAACTGTTGTTGACGCATCAGGGTGTGGAGTAAACGATACTGTTTCTATTTTGTCAGCAGAAGATGAATGTGCTTTAGTGGTTTTAATCAATGGATTAGATGCTACAGAAAATAGTGTTACTGATGGGGCTGCAACTGTACTTGTTTCAGGAGGAACTCCACCTTACACTTATCAATGGAATACTGGCGCAACAACAGCAGAGATCTATGATTTGCAGCCAGATGTTTATTTTGTAAATATTGAAGATGCTAACGGATGCTCTGATGTACAATTTGTTTCTATAGCGACGGTTTCTGTTGATTTTAAGTTTTTAAATGAAGTCTTTAATGTGTTTCCTAATCCTGTTAGTCAGTATGTGACTTTTCGTTTAGATGACCTTAACAATCAATGGTTTGATCTTGAAATCACAGACATTAAAGGGGCTGTAGTTTATTCAAATCGTTTAGCTTCTCAAAGTTTGAATCAAGGCTTTGAATTTGATGCTTCTCACTTACAGTCAGGCACTTATTTTGTGCGCCTAATGACTGCTTCTAATCAGGTTGCGGTAAAAGCATTTTTAAAGAAATAAGAAGTTTTTAAGTAAATACCCATTTTTAGGTATTGTTCTAAATTTCACCTTTCTTAATTTTGTTTAGATTTAATCTAAATAAAATTAACAATGAAACTAAGATCAATATTTCTAGGACTTACAGCTGCCTTTTTAATCTTTTCATGCGCAAAAGAAAAAGGGTGTACTGATGCAAATGCATTGAACTATAACCCAGATGCTGAAGAAGATAATGGCACTTGTACGTATGCCAATACGCCAGCATATACAATACCCACAACATATGAATTTACAGATGCTGATGGCAACAATACGGTATCTTATTCGGGGCAGACAGATCGTATTGGCATGCTATTAGAAATGAAAAGCTACATGGCCACTGCAGCTTCTGGGGTAGGAACTGCTGTTTCAGCTCAAACACTATTAGATATGTTTGCAAATGAAAACAGTCCGTTTACTGATGCAAACTTGAATGCTTCGTCTAAGCAAATTGAAAGCAAAACGTTTTCTTTAGATGTGTCTGCTTTTAAAGTGTATTTTGACAGCATTGCTTTATACAGTCAGTCTCAAGTAGCTGGTGCTAATGGAACTGCTGGTGTTGTTAGTAACGGTACAAAAAGCTACTTGTGCTCTCCGACCGGAAAAGACTACGCACAGTTTGTTGAAAAAGGCTTAATGGGTGCTTTGTTGTACTATCAAATTGCTGAGGTATATACAAGAGATGGTAAAATTGGTGAGGCTGTTGACAACACAACTGCTGTTGATGCTGCTGCGGGAAAATACTATACTTCAATGCAGCACCACTGGGATGAGGCTTTTGGGTATTTCGGGGCTCCAGTTGATTTTCCTGCAAACACAAATGATGTGTTGTTCTTAGCAAAATACTCAAACAATTATGATGATGAGCTTGGCTTAAATCAACAAATTATGGATGCTTTCTTAGCGGGTAGAGCAGCGATTAACAACAACGACACTGAAGCAAAAGAAATGAATGCCGCTAAGGTGAGAATGTTGGTTGAGAAAATTTTTGCAGGAGCTGCTATTCATTATTTTAACGTAGCAGTTGACAACATTACAGACAACACATTGAGAAATCACTACATTTCTGAAGGTCTTGCCTTTTTAATGTCATTAAAGTACAACAGTGATGCAATTATTTCTCAATCTCAGATTGATGCAATTGTATCAACTATAGGTGATAATTATTATGATGTTACCATTGCAAACTTAGTAAGTGCTCGTGATCAAGTGAGTACAATCTACAGCATGGATGACGTAAAAACTGAATTATAATGAATCATTTAATTGGTTGCCAATACACCCTAAAAAGCCTGGCAATATGTGTTGGGCTTTTGGTGTTTTCTTCATGCAGCGATAAAGGTTGTACAGACCCCTTGGCTCAGAACTATGATGTAGATGCTTCAAAAGATGATGGTTCTTGTACCTACGGAGATTTTGATCGTTTAGCATTCAATTCTAATTATGTAGATAATTTGATCGAACCTGCTATTGTTGATTTTAATCAAAAAGTAGCCGCGCTTTCATCTTCTGTGCAAGCCTTAAAGAACGATTTGACTCCATCAAATTTGAATGCTTCAAAAACAGCTTATACTCAAGCATATCTATCATGGCAAAACGTAAGTGCTTATCAATTTGGCTTGGCCGAAAGTCTTTCTTGGCGATTAAGTACAAATGCTTACCCAGTTGATACTTCAAAAATCGAAGGGTTTATCACAAATCAAGCATACAATTTAGCCGCCGCCAGTTCTATTGATGCTCAAGGTCTTGGGGCGATTGATTATCTTTTATATGCTGAAAGTGAAACTCAAACCCTTCAAGGTTTTGCTCAAGATTCTCTTAGGGTGCAGTATTTGGCTGATGTAGTAGATCTGATTGAAGACAATATTTCAGCTTACGCCACTGATTTTCAAGGCAGCTTTAAAACTACTTTTAAAGAAAACATTGCAACAGATGCTGGAAGTACCCTTGGTTTACTTGTCAATAACATCAATCAAGATTTTGAGATTTTAAAAAACGCCCAGATTGGTATTCCGCTTGGTAAGAAAACCTTGGGGCAAGTTCAACCAACTTTTACCCAAGGGTATTACTCAAAATTGAGTTATGATTTATGCCTTGAGCATTTAAATCGTGTAGAGCTTAATTTCACGGGTGGATCAGGCTCCGCACTTGGCTTAGATGACTATTTAGATTTTCTAGGAGCAAAACATGATGATGAGAATCTGAGTGATAAAATCAAAGCTCAAATTAACCTGTGTCAAACCAAACTTCAAGCAATTAATTCCCCTATTTCTCAGGCTGTTGTCAATAATAGTACTTTGGTGGATGAATTTTATACTGAAGCTGTGGCTTTGGTGGTGCTGCTTAAAACAGATATGCCATCGGCACTGAGTGTTTTAATTACCTATCAAGATAATGACGGTGACTAACATCATATCTAATTTATGCAAAAAACAAGTCGGAATACTGCCTTTGGTGGTGTTCCGTTTTTGTTTCGGAGTGCTTATGTTTTGCAGTACCTTGCGCTTTTATCTAAAAGGGTGGATTACTGAGATGTATGTAACGCCCAAGTTTTTCTTTACCTATTATCTTTTTGATTTTATAAAACCTTTAGATGCACTTGGCATGCATCTTGTCTTTTTCTTTATGGGGCTTTTTGCCTTGTTGATTGCTTTTGGATTGTTTTATAGAGTGGCCAGTATAGGTTTTTTTTGCCTGTTTACTTATGTTGAATTGCTTGATAAGACCAATTATTTAAACCATTATTATTTTGTCAGTTTAATTGCTTTTTTGCTGATTTTTATGCCTGCTTCAAGAGCGTTAAGCTTAGATGTGCGTTTTAAGTTTGAAAAGCTAGCTGAAAAAGTCTCAGCATTTTTAGTATGGATATTAAAAATGCAACTCTTCATTGTGTATTTCTATGCCGGAATTTCAAAAATTAACTATGATTGGTTGGTGCTTGCTCAGCCCATGCAAACCTGGTTGCCTTCAAAGGTAAGTATGCCGATTTTAGGACCTCTTTTTGATTCTAGTATTATTGCCTATTTGTTTAGTTGGGTCGGAATGCTCTATGATTGCAGTATAGGGTTTTTATTGTTTTATCGCCCTACGCGTATTTGGGCTTATTTGGCGGTCTTAGTTTTTCATATAGCTACCTGGTTGTTGTTTCCTATTGGGGTGTTTCCTTTTGTGATGATTTTTGCCACGTTGATTTTTTTTGAGCACGACCAGTGGATGTATTTATTTAAAAAAATAAAGACTAGAGGTTCTTTTCTTCAAGGAACAGGTCAAGCTCAAGTTTCAAGTTTTAAAAAGGCTGTGCTGTTTGCCTTTTTAACTATCCAGTTGCTAGTACCCTTGCGTTTTCTATTATATCCCGGAAAACTCTTCTGGACAGAACAAGGCTATCGGTTTTCATGGCGGGTAATGCTGATAGAAAAAGCAGGTTACATCAATTTTTCTGCTTATGATGATCAACATAATTTTTTACAAGAAATCAATAATGCGAAATACCTTACCCCCAATCAAATTAAAATGATGGCTGCCCAGCCAGATATGATTTTACAATTCGCGCATTATTTGTCAGATTATTTTTCTCAGGCATATGGTGAAAAAGTTCAGATATTTGCCACCCAAAGTTTTGTTACGCTAAACGGTAAAGGTTCTAAACGATTTATAGATCCTAAAATTAATTTAACTGATCAAAAACGTGGGTTTAAACATAAAGACTGGATCTTAGAGTATCCTTATGAATAGCATTTTTTGTCATATTGTACTGCTTTGTTTTGCTTTTCAAGAAGTCTATACCCAAACTTGTGTTGCCATTCACACTCAAGATTCTATGCTCTTGAAAGAGGTGAGAATTCTACATGAAAATCATGAGGTCACAACAAATATTGAGGGAGAAAAAGTCTGTTTTGAGTATGATCAAAATAAGAAGTACACCATTTATGCAATTGGGTATTCCACCCAAAAATTAAAGCAAACAGACATTCAAAATGGTCAAATTATCTTAAATCCAATTAATAGATCATTAAAGAGTGTAGAGGTTCTTGGGCAAGAGCAAAAAAATACCTTTCAAACCGCTTTGCTCAGAGATGTAGAAGGCACAACAGTTTATGCAGCTAAAAAAACCAATAAAGTAACTCCAGATCAGCTGGTTACCAATAAAGGTAGCCAGGTAGCCAGGCAAGTTTTTGCAGGTGTTTCTGGTATCAATGTATGGGAAACTGATTGTGCGGGCTTACAATTGGCAATAGGGGGTAGGGGGTTGAGCCCACATAGAACTGCTAATTTCTCAACGCGTCAAAATGGGTATAACATTGCCGCTGATGCGTTAGGTTATCCTGAGACATACTACGCCCCTCCTTTACTAGCAATTCAAGACATTCAACTGGTTCGAGGCTCAGGGGCTTTGCAATACGGATCTCAGTTTGGAGGAATGCTCAATTTTAAAATGAAGCAAGGCAATACTGAAAAGCAGGTACAGGTTCATTTAAACCAAGGTACAGGGTCAAATAAGTTCTTAAATAGTTTTGTTAGTGCATCTGGTCAAATAAAAAAATGGCAACATTTTACTTATGCCCAAAGACGTTCTTCTGATTGTTTTCGCCCTAATTCTGAATTAGAAGCCTATTGGGTTGGTCATCACAGCATCATTCATCTTTCAGAACTCTCAAAATTAAAAGTAGATTACAGTTACTTGTATTATTTAGCTCATCAACCGGGAGGCTTAACAGATGCTGCTTTTCAAGATGACCCTACTCAGTCGATTCGTCAGCGCAATTGGTTTAGGGTCAATTGGAATTTAGCGGCACTTACCTTTGAGCACAGAGATCAAAAAAGCAATTTATTTACCGCTCAAGCTTTTGGATTATTAGGCTCAAGAAAATCAGTCGGAGAACTCGGTCAAATTAACCGTGCAGACCCTTTGGGTGATCGTAATTTAATTGTAGGAGATTTTAAAAACTTAGGCCTTGAAACTAAATATTTGATGCGAAAAAGTATTAAGCAAAAACCTTTGAATGTGCTTGTTGGATTTAGGGCTTATTTGGGAGAGACTATCGGGAGACAAGGCTTTGCAAATGATGCTGTTCAAGCAAGTTTCACCTTTTTAGATGACAGAAAAATTGAAAATGATTACCGTTATCCATCGTTAAATTTAGCATTGTTTAATGAATCTGTGTATTACTTGTCTGAACAAACTAAGCTTACCTTGGGTGTTCGATTTGAGCGCATAAATACTCAGGCTAATGGAAGTTTCAATGCAAGTATTTACCACCCCTTAACAGGAGCGCTGTTACTTGAATTAGATAGTGTAGAGCAAAGAGGCTTGTTTCGTAATGTAGTGCTTTTTG
>JAHDHZ010000005.1:0-39730 GCA_020631045.1 Flavobacteriales bacterium
AAGAGTAAACGTACGCCCAAAAATCGCGTTTGGCTCTATGCAAAACAATATGAGCATGTAGGAGAGAATGTCTTGAGTTATACTACGTCAAAAGATTACAGCATAGATCAAATTACAGATAAAATGCTTAAACTGTGGGTAGGCTCTAAAGAGCATTATCAAAATATGTTACTGCCCTCTCATGTAAAATCAGCCATCGCCATTAGCTACAATGCAAAAAAGCAGACCTACTTTGCGGTTCAAGTTTTTACAGGTAAGGCTATTTTGAATAGCGATAATGCCCAATGATTGTAAAGTCAAATAAGCAATCTTCAAGAACTTGACCCGCTCCGATATTATGTACTACCAAGAATCTTTTTTGATCTTCAGATTTTTGCGTGCTCATAATACCAATGTGTGTGGTCGCTCCCCCCAGATTAAAACATACAATGTCTCCAGGTAGGTAATCTTTTGCATGTTTGCTAATGGGCAGCACCTTACCATGTCTTTTAAAAAAGACCATCAAATTCGGTACGCGTCTGTGATCAATGTTTTTATCGGTAGAAGTTAACCCCCAAATTTTTGGATATATACCAAAGTGCTTTCGCATGTCTTCATGCACTTCTTTTTGAAGGTCGATGCCCATCTTTCTGTAGGCTCGAATTACTACATCGCGGTGCACACGCCTTTTTCACTGGGTACATCACCCATAGGGTAATCAATTGAAAAATAACTGGGGTCATAGGTGACATCATCAAAAGTGAGTAATTCAGCTTTTTGGGCCAATTGCTTGTAAAAGTCTTGCCCATGAACTCGAAAAACAAGCAATAACAATGCAATAAGAACAGGTAATCTAAAGTTCATATTGTATAAACGTAAAAACGAAAGGTTTATTTTCTGTAAATTTGTAGCCCCGATAGTAGCGGCATCCTTTTTAAATGAAGTGCCAGTTTGCTTGAGGTTTTAAGGGTGGCGCGATCAGCAAACCCGAAAAAGGCTTAGCAAACTGTGCCTGAGGGGTAAAAAGATAGAGCGGATAGCGGGAGAGGGTTGGCTAAGCGGAGTTTCGAAGAAATTCGGTTTAGCCGCCCGGGAGCTTAAAAAAGAATATGAAAAAAATTAATTCATTTGCAGAGTACAAAGACTGGTATCAAAAATCAGTAGAGCATCCACAAGATTTTTGGGCTGATATCGCTGAGACATTTACCTGGAAAAAGAAATGGGATAGTGTGTTAGATTGGGATTTTAAAGGCCCAAATGTAAAGTGGTTTGATGGGGCTGAGCTAAACATTACTGAGAATTGTATCGACAGGCACCTAGCAGAGAAAGGCGATCAAACAGCCATTATTTGGGAGGCCAATGATCCAGACACTGAGCATAAAAAAGTCACCTATAAAGAGCTTTCTGTTCAGGTCAATAAAACGGCAAATGCTTTAAAAAGTCTAGGGGTAAAAAAAGGCGATCGGGTATGTATTTATATGCCGATGAGCCTAGAGCTTTCTTACACAGTGCTGGCATGTGCCCGCATTGGAGCAATTCATTCTGTAGTGTTTGCTGGATTTTCTGCTAAGTCTTTAGCAGATCGCATCAATGATGCGACTTGCGAGTTGTTGGTCACTGCTGATGGATTCACTAGGGGCAGTAAGTACATTGATTTAAAAGCCATTGCAGACGAGGCCCTTAAAAGTTGTACATGCACTAAAAATGTATTGGTGTTAAAGCATTCTGGTAAATCAGTAAATTGGCAAGAGGGTAGAGATGTGTGGTATGGCGATATAGTAGACAAGCAATCTGATGTGTGCCCTGCTGAGACGATGCGTGCTGAAGATGAACTCTTTATTTTATACACTTCAGGCAGTACGGGAAAACCTAAAGGAGTGGTGCATACTACAGCGGGGTATATGGTATATGCTGAGTATTCTTTTAGAAACGTCTTTCAGTATAACCAAGGCGATATGTATTGGTGTACTGCTGATATTGGGTGGATTACAGGACATTCGTATATCATTTATGGCCCTTTATTGGCAGGAACAACGACCATTATGTTTGAAGGTACACCGACGTTTCCGGATGCTGGGCGTTTTTGGCAAATTGTAGAGAAGTACAAGGTCAATATTTTCTATACTGCACCCACTGCCATTCGTGCGTTGCAAGCAAAAGGCTTGGAATGGGTCGAAAAGTATGATTTGTCTTCTTTGCGCGTGTTAGGTTCTGTTGGAGAGCCCATTAATGAGGAGGCTTGGCAATGGTACCATACCAATATTGGTAAAGGTAAATGTGCCTTAGTAGATACGTGGTGGCAAACTGAGACGGGTGGAATTATGATTTCTCCGCTAGCTGGTCTCACGAAAGAAAAGCCCACATTTGCGACTTACCCACTGCCAGGCATTCAACCAATGCTGGTCGATGCTGATGGCAATGAAATCAAAGGCAATGGGGTAGAGGGTAATTTATGTGTAAAGTTTCCTTGGCCTTCAATGATTAGAACCACTTGGGGTGATCATGAGCGCTGCAAGCAGGTGTATTTTTCAACTTATGAAAACAAGTATTTTACCGGTGATGGATGCAAAAGAGATGAAGATGGCATGTATCGTATTACCGGAAGGGTAGATGATGTGATCAATGTTTCGGGTCATAGAATAGGAACAGCAGAAGTTGAAGATGCCATCAATTCAAATGATGCAGTGGTTGAATCAGCTGTAGTTGGGTACCCGCATGACATTAAAGGGCAAGGTATTTATGCCTACATCATTGCTGATCGCAAGATTGATAACCTAGAAGCTTTTGCAGCTGAGATTCGCTCAAGTGTAACCTCAGAAATTGGCGCATTGGCCAAACCTGATAAAATTCAAGTGGTACAAGGGCTACCAAAAA
The DNA here is from genome assembly GCA_020631045.1 of Flavobacteriales bacterium. Classification (GTDB taxonomy): domain Bacteria; phylum Bacteroidota; class Bacteroidia; order Flavobacteriales_G; family JALEGO01; genus JAHDHZ01. The sequence goes on from JAHDHZ010000005.1 coordinate 2,854, forward strand.
CACGTTCAGGTAAAATCATGCGTAGAATCTTAAGAAAAGTAGCTGAAGGAGTGACTGATCAGTTGGGAGACACTTCTACACTTTTAGACCCAACAGTGGTAGATAATATTGTGCAAACCAAAGATTTGGTAAATTAATGAGCGTAACTTGCGATCGCATAGTGATTATTCCGACTTACAACGAGTCTGAAAACATAGAACGTATGATCAATACGGTCTTTGACCTAAGTCTCGATTTTCATATTTTGATCATTGATGATGGCTCTCCTGACGGAACTGCTCAAATCGTAAAGAACCTTCAAAAAACCTATGCGGGCAGGCTGCATATGGTCGAGCGTGAAGGGAAGCTGGGGCTGGGTACGGCCTATATACGAGGTTTTCAGTGGGCTTTGCGGGGGGGGTATGAATACATCTTTGAGATGGATGCTGATTTCTCGCACAACCCCAAAGACTTAATTCGTTTGCACGAGGCTTGCGTAAATGGTGCAGATGTAAGCGTAGGGTCTCGTTATGTGAAAGGAGGTGATGTAAAGAATTGGGATTTCAAGCGCATCATGCTCTCTTACTGTGCTTCTTGGTACGTGCGCTTTATTTTATGGATCAGCATCAAAGACCCAACAGCAGGGTTTGTCTGTTACAGAAGAAGAGTGCTTGAAAAAATTGCCTTAAAAAAAATTCAATTCATCGGTTATGCCTTTCAAATTGAAATGAAATATACTGCTTTGCGTCACGGTTTTAAAATTGCTGAGGTGCCCATTACCTTTATCGATCGTGAGCTTGGAGTCTCTAAAATGAGCTCTAAGATTTTTAGAGAGGCTTTGCTTGGTGTTTTCATCATTAAAAACAAAGAGCTCTGATCTTCAGTTTTTTACCTGTAGGTTTTTTAAAATAACTTGTTTATGTTTGGTCAAACTTTAAATGAATAGTTATGATTAAACGTTACTTTTTTGCAGCACTAGCTGCTTGCGCAACAATTGGGCTTTCTGCTCAAACGCGTTATGTTGATGAGGTATTCTCATCAGTTGATGTTACTCAGAATGTGTTATATGGTCAAAATGTGACTGTGCTTCCTGCCCTACAAGGTCAACCGCCTGCCCTACAGCCTTTGATTGCTGATGTGTATGAGCCGACTGGTGATACCTTGAGTGCAAGACCACTTATGCTTTTTGTTCATACCGGAAACTTCTTGCCAAGAATCATTAATGGTTCTTTGGTTGGTACATTAAGAGATAGTACTGTAACTGAAATTTGTACAAGACTTGCAAAAAGAGGTTATGTGGTAGCTTCTATTGACTACCGTACAGGTTGGAATCCGCTTGCCTCAACGCAAACTGAGCGTACAAAGCTTTTATTGCAAGCAGTATATAGAGCTGTACAAGACGGAAGAACTGCTGTGCGTTACTTTAGATTTGATGCTGACAACGGAAATACTTTCTCAATTGATCCAAACCGTATTGGTGTAATGGGTGAAGGTTCGGGTGGATATGTTGCCTTAGCAATGGCGACTTTAAATAGACTCGATGAAGTACAATTAGATAAATTCATTGACTTTACAGATCCTCAAAATCCAGTTCCTTTTGTTGATACAAATATTTTAGGAAACTTCGAAGGTCTTGGAAATGGTGCTCCGATTGATACCTTAGGCAATACGTTCAACAATCCAAACCATCCAGGTTACAGCTCAGAGATTTCTTTTTGTGTAAACATGGGAGGAGCTCTTGGAGATTCTTCATGGCTTGAAGGCGGAGAAGTGCCAATGGTATCATTTCATTGTCAGAGTGATCCGTTTGCACCCTATGAAATTGGTACAGTTGTTGTGCCTACAACGCAAGCAAATGTTGTTGAGGTAATTGGTAGCAAAAGAGTAATTGAAAGAGCAAATGACTTTGGAAATCAACCTGATGAGTGGTTTTCGATCAATGATGATTATACAACCAGAGCGTTTCAATTGCATGGAAACGGATATGAAGGTTTATATACTTTCGTAACTGCATCACCTGAAGCAGGTCCTTGGCAATGGTGGAATCCAGCTGAAGATACGACTGCGAATATGGATTTGCACAATAGTGGTTTGTTGACCAATCCAGGCATGTCAAAAGCCAAAGCAATGTTGTATTTAGATACTGTTTTTGGATACTTATCACCAAGATTAGCTGAGAGTTTTGCAACAGCAGACATTGAGCCTACTTCAGTTGAGACTCTTCAGGCAAACGAAGGTGTAAGTGTTTATCCTAATCCAGTTTCTAATGTGATGATGGTAGCTTCAAAACAAAACATTGAATCAGTAAAATTATTTGATTTAACCGGTGCTTTGGTTGAAACAATCAATGCAACATCAAGTATTGTTGAGATCAAAAGAGCTGATAAGCCAGCAGGCATTTACTTTGTAGAAGTTCAAACAGCAACTTCAAAACAAATTGTAAAAGTACTGTTCAATTAAGCAGACAAAATTTAATTGACACAAGTCCCCTCAAAGGCTACCTTTGAGGGGATTTTTATTTTTAAAAACGATGAGAAAGTTATTTTCAACACTGATGTTATGTGTAAGTTTCTGTGCTTTTATCTCAGCACAAGTTACTGTTTCAGGTCAAATTAAAGACAATCAGTCAGGCGAGCCTCTTTTTGGAACGGCTGTAGTAATTAAAGGCACTACTGAAGGTGCTACTACAGACTTTGATGGTAACTTCTCTTTTCAAACCAACCAGCAGTTTCCCTTAACCTTAAGCATCTCATTTGTTGGCTACAACACAAAAGAGGTTACATATACTTCAGAGGGGCAAAAACTCAAAATAAATCTAGAAACTACACAAATCAATCTAAAAGAGGTTAAGATTACAGATACAAGGCTATCTGATAAGCTTAAAGAGTCGGCTCAAACCATTGAAAGTATGGATTTTGTAGCCATTAAAGAAACACCTTCTGCCGATTTTTATGAAGGATTAGGGCATTTAAAGGGGGTGGACGTAACCTCGGCCTCAATTGGTTTTAAAGTGATTAACACAAGAGGGTTTAACTCAACCTCGCCGGTGCGTTCTTTGCAGCTGATTGATGGTGTAGACAACCAATCACCAGGCTTAAATTTTTCATTGGGCAACTTCTTAGGGGCCTCAGAATTAGATGTACAGAAAGTAGATTTAGTAGTAGGGGCAAATGGCGCATTATATGGTCCTAATGCTTTCAATGGAGTGATCAATATGAAAACTAAAGATCCTTTCTTGTTCCCAGGTTTGAGTGTAATGGCAAAAGTGGGGGAGCGTAACTTAAGAGAAACGGCTTTGCGATATGCTCATGTATTTACCAATAAAGACAGTGTTGAGAAACTAGCGATCAAAGCCAACTTTTATTATATGGAAGCGTATGACTGGGAGGCGACCAATCTTGATTCAGTATTTGGTTCTGAGTATGGCCCATCTAACCCAGGTAGATACGATGCAGTGAATAGGTATGGTGATGAGAACCTTTCTGCCTTTGCCAACAATGAAACAGATATAGCAGGGCGTATTGCTAACCCTGGATTGAACAGATGGTTTAGAAGTGGTTATGAAGAAAAAGACATTGTTGATTACAATACCAACAACTTAAAAGCAAACCTAGCATTACATTACAAGATTAATCCCAAAACACAGTTCATTGCCTCATCAAATTACGGTAAGGGTACTACAGTTTACCAGGGAGACAATAGATTTAGCTTAAAAAACATTCAGTTCTTTCAACATCGTTTAGAGGTCAATCAAAAAGATAAATATTTTGTACGCGCTTATGTGACTCATGAAGATGCAGGAGATTCTTACGATGCGGTATTTACCTCTTTGCTCTTACAAGATGTAGCTAAAGAAGACGCTCGTTGGTCACAAGATTACATCAACTACTGGTCATCTAACATCACACCTAAAATTGAGGCAATGCCTGGTTTCCCTGATTGGTCTTTTGGTCAAGGACCTTACCCTATTGACCAACAAGATGCGTTTATTGCTTCAATTTCTGACTCACTATTTGTCTACCATCAACAAGCACTTGAACATGCAAACACAGCCAATCCATTGTTTCCCTCGCAAGACTTTCTTCAGCCAGGAACTGCTAGTTTTGATTCAGCATTTCAGTCTATTACATCCAAAAAATCGTTCACCCAAGGCGGCTCAGGATTTTTTGACAAGTCAGCTCTAGGTCATTTTCAGGCCCAGTACAAGTTTGAACCTCAAAAAGATTCTGTAAAGCTTTTTGATTTAATAGTAGGAGCAAGTTTTAGAGAATATAGACCAAATTCAAACGGTACAATTTTTAAAGAAACACCGATTTATGACTCCACCCAAATTGATTCAGGGGTTTATCAAATTGATACGAGTTTTACCCGCATTAAAAACAGAGAATTTGGAGTATATACAGGTATTGAGAAAAACTTTTTACAAGATGAAAATTTAAAGGTATCAGCTACTGTGAGAATGGATAAAAATCAAAACTTTGATTACTTATTCTCTCCCGCAGCTTCTTTAGTATACGTACACCAAGACAATCATACGTATCGCTTGAGTTTCTCTTCAGCCATACGTAATCCAACCCTAACAGATCAATATTTATTTTACAATGTAGGTAGAGCAATTTTATTGGGTAATATTGATGGAGTAGACTCATTGATTACTACTGAATCTATGCTGAATTTCTTTGATAATCTAGATAAAGACTCTCTTGATTATTTTAATGTGGCACCCATCCGCCCAGAAAAAGTAAAGACTATTGAGATAGGCTATAGAGGCTCATTGGGTTCGAGTGTTTATATTGATGGAAGTTATTATTTTTCATCTTACAAAGACTTTATTGGTTATGAAGTAGGTGTCGATGCAGTATTTAATAACGCTGGTACAAATATCCCTTCAAGTATTCAAGCTTATCGAGTGGCATCTAATGCAAAGTCAACTGTTACAACTCAAGGCTTTAGCATTGGTATTAACTATTATTTTAAAGACAATTACACGCTACTTTCTAACTATTCATGGAACACTTTGAATAAGAAAGGAACTGATGATCCCATTATTCCAGCATTCAACACACCTGAGCACAAGTTCAACATTGGTGTGAATGGCAGTGATTTAAAAGTTGGCAATGTAAGAAATCTTGGTTTTGCAGTGAATTATAAATGGGTGCAAGGCTTTTTGTTTGAAGGCTCTCCTCAATTTACAGGTTTTGTGCCTACTTATGATGCAGTAGATATGCAAATCAATTATGCACCTAAGAAGCTCAAGACGACTTTTAAGTTAGGTGTCTCTAACTTATTTGGTGTTCGCCCACTTTTTGACAAAGAAATTGGTGGGTTTTCTGACCGTTTAGATCGCGCTTTTAGTAACAGAAACATGCAGGTGTATGGTGGCCCTTTTGTAGGGCGTATGGCATATGTATCTGTTTTGGTGGAGCTAGGTAAGCTATCTAAAAACTAATCATTTCTTTTTAGGTATCTTTGTTGGGTGTTAATCTCAAATGCTAGAATAGTAAGTGAAGACCAAGACTTTTTGGGCCATGTGTTGATTAAAGACCAAAAAATTGAAAAAATTTTCACTGCTCAAAATGCCGGTGCATTAGGCGAGCTTTTTAAGCAAAACATTGAGACCCTTGATGTAGGGCAAAAACTGCTTATTCCTGGAGTGATTGACGATCAAGTGCACTTCAGGGAGCCGGGTTTAACCCACAAAGGATCAATTTATTCAGAAAGTAGAGCTGCTGCTGCTGGAGGCATTACCTCATTTATGGAGATGCCTAATACCAAGCCACAAACCACAAATTTTCAGGCACTTGAAGACAAGTTTGATCAGGCATCAAAAGATTCGTTGGTAAATTATTCTTTTTATTTTGGGGCAACCAATGAAAATGCTGATTTGATTGCAGATGTTGATGTGAAGAACACCTGTGGTATTAAAGTTTTTATGGGCTCTTCAACGGGCAATATGTTGGTAGATAAAGAACAGGTTTTAGAGGCAATTTTTAAATCTGCCAAAACAATTGTTGCGACCCATTGCGAAGAAGAAGCCTTAGTAAGAGCAAACTTAAAGAAGCATATCGATTTGTATGGAGATGAAATTCCGTATCATTTACATCCAGTGATTCGAGATCATCAGGCGTGCTTAGCCTCGAGTACAAAAGCTGTTGATTTGGCTAAAAAATACGATGCTCGCTTGCATGTATTGCATATTTCTACAGCTCAAGAGTTAGAGTTATTTGAAAAACAAAAAGATGTAACTCAAAAACGCATTACTGCAGAGGCCTGTGTGCATCATTTGTTTTTCAATGACAATGATTATAAGCTTAAAAACCAATTTATCAAATGGAACCCAGCAGTAAAAACAGAGGCAGATCGCAAAGCAATTTTCTCAGCGCTTTTTGATGGAACAATTGATGTGATTGCAACTGATCATGCGCCACATACTTTAGAAGAGAAAAACAATCCTTATACATCTTGCCCTTCAGGTGGGCCTTTGGTGCAGCATAGTTTACAGGTTATGTTAGATTTTTATGAAAAAGGAGACATTTCTTTAGAGCGTGTGGTAGAGTTGATGTGCCACAATCCTGCCAGGTTGTTTGAAGTTGAAAAGCGAGGGTTTATCAAAGAGGGGTATTTTGCAGATTTGGTGTTGGTAGATTTAGAAAAACCTGAAACAGTTAAAAAGTCAAATTTGTTGTATCATTGTGGATGGTCTCCTTTTGAGCATTATACTTTTTTGAATTCTATTCATAAAACCTATGTGAATGGTAAAGTAGTATATGATCAAGGCAAAATTATTGAGCAAAATTGTGCTCAAAGTCTAACATTTAATAGATAGATAAGATGGGTATTCAATGGTCTATAAATGTGTTGTTATTTTTGTTGGTATGCGCTCAATTCTCATGTAATTCAACTCCCATTGAGTCACAAACCAGTAAAGTGACAAGTGCAAATATTGATTTAGAACAATTTAAGATACTACTTAAAGACTTATATGTGTTAGAGGGCATGTACTATAGAAACGAACTCAAATCATTTCATCCTGATACCTTTAATGCCTTACAGCTTGAAGTTTTTGATAAACACAACATCACAAAGAAAGAATTCAGGCAAGCCTATCAATACTTTCATCAAAAACCAGAACTCATTGATGAGGTGTATCAAGAAATGATTAACGAGTTTGAAATAGAAAGAGAAAAAAAGAAAGATACAGTTGATTATTCTACAATCAAACAAGATTGATAAGCAAAATTTGTAGTTGAATCTTCTTCTAAGGTAATTAATCCACACTTATAATCCGCCTCTTTTCTAGTTATGTTGTTGAAAGCTTGTGTGGTACTGTCTTGAGATCCGTCATGGTTTTTTTGAATACACATGCAGGTATAGTTACCAGATTCTAAAGCATCGCCCTCACAAGATGAGGTGAATAAAATTGAAAAAAAACAAAAAACAGCTATGATATAGATCTTGCTCATTAGATGGTTGAAATTATTTAATCAAAAATAAAGTTTTTTCTTTAAAAACGATTAACTTTGCACCCTAATTTAATGTATAATTATGAATCGTTACGAAACTGTTTTCATTTTAACTCCCGTTTTGTCTGAAGCACAGGCAAAGGAAGCAGTCAAGAAGTACAAGAAGGTTATTTCTGATGCAAAGGGAAAGATTGTTCACCAAGAACACTGGGGATTAAAAAAATTGGCTTATCCTATTCAGAAGAAAAACTCTGGATTCTATCAGCTTTTTGAGTTTGAAGCTGAGCCTGATTTCATTCAGACTTTAGAGACTCAATTCAGAAGAGATGAGATGGTTATTAGATACATGACCACTAAAATGGATAAAGATCATATTGCTTTCGCTGAAAGCAGAGAAACCCGATCTGGAAAAAAGAAAGTTAAACAGCAAGCTGCTGAAGCTTAAAAAAACACTGCATCATGAGTAGAAATAACATCAGATACCTAGCACCTATTGATATAGAGCTAAAAAAGAATAAATTTTGTTGGTTTAAGAAGAATGGCATCAAATACATTGACTATAAAGATGCAGACTTCTTAAAATCTTTCATCAACGAACAAGGTAAAATTATGCCTAGAAGAATCACAGGCGTTTCATTGAAGTATCAAAAGAAATTATCTCAAGCAATCAAGAGAGCAAGACACATTGCAGTGCTTCCTTATGTTGGAGATATGTTAAAATAATCTAGTTATGGAAGTAATTTTAAAGAAAGACGTTGAGCATCTAGGTTACAAAGATGAGTTGGTAACTGTCAAGCCTGGATACGGAAGAAACTACTTAGTTCCTCAAGGACTTGCTGTTTTGGTGACTCCAGCTTTGAAGAAAATGCACAATGAAACATTGAAGCAAAGAGCACACAAAGAGGCTAAGCTCAAAGAAGAAGCAGAAAGCTTAGTAGCCAAGTTAATGAAAGAAAACTTAAGCATCGCTACCAAGGTAGGAGAGAAAGGTAAGATTTTTGGTTCTGTAGGTTCAATCCAATTAGCTGAAGCAATTGAGAAAGCTGGTTTTCAGGTTGATAGAAGGAGCATTAAAATTAAAGATGAGCCAATCAAAAATATTGGAGTATATGAGGCTGATGTAAAGTTTCACAAAGAAGTTACTGCAACAATTAAATTTGAGATTGTTGGAGAATAGATTTTTTATTTAGTTTTTTAATTTTAGAAAGGAGGGCTTCGATCATTTGTTGCCCTCTTTTTTTGTTAGACACATTATAAAGTATAATTTAGCTAAGCATAAATTTTAGAGTATGATTTTCGATTTAGACATGATCAAAAAGGTTTACGCTGCTTACCCTGAAAAAGTAGCAGCAGCAAGAAAGCTTTTAAACAAGCCCTTAACACTTGCAGAAAAAATTCTTTACACGCATTTACATAATACACAAGAACTTCAAGCTTTTGAGCGCGGAAATTCATATGTTGACTTTGCGCCAGATCGTATTGCTTGTCAAGATGCAACAGCGCAAATGGCTCTTCTGCAATTCATGCAAGCGGGTAAGAAAAAAGTAGCTGTTCCTACTACAGTGCACTGTGATCACCTGATTCAAGCCAAAGTTGGAGCTAAAAAAGATTTACAAGCAGCTATGAACTCAAGCAATGAGGTGTTTAATTTTTTGGCTTCAGTTTCAAATAAGTACGGCATTGGTTTTTGGAAGCCTGGAGCTGGGATTATTCACCAGGTAGTGCTAGAAAACTATGCTTTTCCAGGAGGTATGATGATCGGTACAGATTCTCATACGGTAAATGCTGGAGGTCTAGGAATGGTTGCTGTAGGTGTTGGTGGAGCTGATGCTGTTGATGTAATGGCCGATATGCCATGGGAGTTAAAAATGCCTAAATTAATAGGGGTTAAGCTAACAGGTAAATTGAGTGGATGGACAGCACCTAAAGATGTAATTCTAAAAGTAGCAGGCATTGTTTCTGCCAAGGGAGGAACAGGAGCCATTGTTGAGTATTTCGGAGAAGGTGCAAAATCGATGTCTTGTACAGGCAAAGGTACCATTTGTAACATGGGTGCTGAGATTGGCGCAACAACCTCTACTTTTGGATATGATGAATCCATGGAACGCTATTTGAGAGCAACAGGTAGAGCTGAGGTTGCAGATGCAGCAAATGAAATTAAAGAACACTTAACGGGTGATGATGCCGTATATGCTGATCCTGAAAAATATTTTGATCAAGTCATTGAGATTGATTTAACCACGTTAAAGCCTCATTTAAATGGTCCTTTTTCTCCTGATATTGCCACAGAAGCAGGCAGTGATATGACCAAAAAAGCAAATGACAACAGCTGGCCTCTTGATGTAGAATGGGGCTTGATTGGTTCTTGTACTAATTCTTCTTATGAAGATTTATCTCGTGCAGCATCTATTGCTAAACAAGCATTAGACAAAGGATTAGAAACCAAAGCAGAATTTGGTATCAATCCAGGTTCTGAACAAGTACGTTTTACAGCTGAGCGAGATGGATTGTTGCAAACCTTCGAAGATTTAGATGCAAGAATTTTCACCAATGCTTGCGGGCCTTGTATTGGGCAGTGGGCACGTTACGAAGATCCTAAGAATGCGCCTAAAAATTCGATTGTACATTCTTTTAATAGAAACTTTGCCAAGCGTGCTGATGGAAATCCCAACACACATGCTTTTGTAGCATCACCAGAAATGGTAGCAGCTATTGCAATTTCTGGCCGTTTAGATTTTAATCCCATAACAGACACGCTCACTAATAAAGACGGAGAACAAGTAAAGCTTGACGAGCCCACTGGCTTTGAATTGCCGCCTAAAGGATTTGATGTTGAAGACCCTGGTTTTGTAGCCCCGATGCAAGATGGTTCTTCTGTTGTAGTTGAGGTGAATGATGATTCTGAACGATTAGAGCTTTTAACTCCTTTTACCCCTTGGAATGGGGATAACCTTAAAGGCGCTAAGTTGTTGATCAAAGCACATGGCAAATGTACTACTGATCATATTTCGATGGCAGGACCTTGGTTGCGCTATCGTGGCCATTTAGATAATATTTCAAACAACACCTTGACAGGAGCTGTAAATGCATTTAATAAAGAAACCAACAAGGTGAAAAATCAACTAGATGGTTCTTATGGTGAAGTGCCAAAAGTACAAAGAGCTTACAAGGCTGCTGGAGTACCTACCATTGTAGTGGGTGATGTGAATTATGGAGAAGGTTCTTCACGTGAACATGCTGCCATGCAACCAAGACATTTAGGCGTTGCAGCAGTAATCGTGAAATCATTCGCGCGTATTCATGAGACTAATCTAAAGAAGCAAGGCATGCTAGCCCTTACTTTTGACAATGAAGCTGATTATGATAAAATCAAAGAAGACGATACATTCAACTTCACTAACTTAAAAGATTTTGCTCCTGGTAAACCATTGACTATTGAAATTGATCATGCTGATGGCACTCAAGATACGATCAAGGTGAATCATACGTATAATGAATCTCAAATTCAGTGGTACAGAGAAGGATCGGCTTTGAACTTGATTAAAAAGCAGAATGCTTAATTAAAAGATTCTACAAGTAATTTAAAAAAGGCGCTCTAAAGCGCCTTTTTTTATAGTTTGATAAAAGATTTTCTTAAGGTTTGATAATCTGTTTGAACCACTATAAAGTAACTACCTTCAGTAATCATAGGGTTTAATGTATAATTTTTTACATCTAAGTCAATTATTTGATTGAATACACGCTGGCCATTGATGGCATAGATTTCAAGGCTTTTTACATGAGTGTTATTGCTAAAGTCAATGTGCAAACTTTCTTCTGTTAAAGGGTTAGGGTAGATGTTTAATTGAAGTTTTTCAATGTTTTGTACACTTAAAGGAGCTGCTGTGTATGTAACATTGCAACTTTCACTATAATTGCCCCATACGCCACTTACCATAGCTCTAACTTCAATGGAATAAGAAGTATTGTTTGTTAAATTTTGAACCCAGGCCAGTTGAAAATTATTTAAGTGATTACTTCTCGTATACTCAGTAATTTGGCCATTTCCAGTATTGGTAATTTTCCACATATAATTGGTAGCATTTGCAACAGGTTGACAATATAAATTTGTTGTTGCACTTACAGAAGTATTACACAAACTGTCTTCTAATTGGGTATTGTATAGTGTGTTATTTTGTTCAATGATGACAACACTGTTTACAGCAGTACAATTCTCAGCATCAGTAATGGTGACACTATAAGTACCTGCACTTAATGAGCCAATCATTTGAGTGGTTTGGCCGTTACTCCATACATAAGTATACGGTGCAGTGCCTGAGTTTGCAGTAGCTGTAGCTGCACCATCAGAAGCCCCAATATTTGCATTCTGCCCGCTAATGCTTACAGATAAACTGCATGTGCCAGATCCGCTTGCGGCGTTGATCACTGCAAAACCAATTTCTTGACATCCATTATTGTCCGTTACTGTAACAACATAGGTAGAAGGAGCCAAGTTTTGAATTGAAGAACCTGTTTGATTATTACTCCATTGATAACTGTAAGGCGCTTGACCGTTAGCACTCACACTCGCACTACCATCATTTTGACCAGCTGAAGTTTCATCTTGTGTAGTGATGTTTAAGCTAAGGCTGCAATTTCCTGCATTAACAGTAGTGGTAGCCTGAACAGTACACCCATTTTGATCGGTAATAGTTAAAGAATAATTACCAGGCGAGAGCCCGACAAGGTGTTGAGTAGAAGCATTGTTACTCCATGCATAATTATAAGGAGCAGCTCCTGAACTCACATTACTTGTAATGGTTCCGTCATTTGCCCCAGCTACACTTTCATGTTGAGCACTAAGACTTAAAGATAGATTACAAGAAACTCCAGCATTGATAGAAATACTTGAGACATCTGTACAGCCATTTGCATCTGTAACGGTTACAGTATAAGTTGCTGGTGGTAAATTCGAAATACTCGCTAAAGTTTGTCCGCTACTCCAAAGATAGGAGTAAGGAGTTGTGCCTCCTGTCACATTCACGACAGCTGCTCCGTCATTTGCTCCTTGAATGCTTTCATGATTGATTACTTGCGCTGTTGCACTTAACGTGCAGCTAGCCCCTTGAATAGTTGCGCTAGTAGTTGCGCTACAGTTCAATTGATCTGTAACTGTTACACTGTAGTTTCCTGGAGCCAGGTTAATAATGGTTTGTGTTGTAGCTCCGTTACTCCAAAAATAGGTATAAGGAGTTGTACCTCCGCTAGCCGCAGCAGAGATTGAACCATCATTTGCACCAGGACTTGATTCGTCTTGTGAGGTTGCATTCACACTCATATTACAAGCTGCTCCTGCATTCACAGCTGTAGAACTCACCTCAGAACAACCTTGATTGTCAGTCACAGTGACTGTATAGGTAGCGGGTGCTAAATTTGTCACAGATTGACTGGTAGCTCCATTGCTCCACAAGTACGTATAAGGAGCGTATCCATTGGTAGCGTTAACAGTAACACTTCCATCGTTTGCTCCTGCAATGCTTTCATGTGCAGTAGTTGAAGCGCTTGCAGAAAGATTACAGGGATTTGCAACACCTACTACAGCAGTATCAATGTCTTGACATCCTGAAACATTAGCATCTGTAAGTGTTAAATAATAAGTGCCAGGAGCTAAATTAGAAATACTTGGTGTGTTCGCTCCATTCGACCAAGCAAAAGAATGAGATCCACTACTGCCTGAAACATTTGCTACTGCACTTCCGTCATTGCTTGAATTACTAGTAGCATCTGTAACAGTAAGTAAAGCATCAATTGAGCAAGGATTACTTGGTGTACATGCTGATAAACAAGAAACACTAGCTAAATATGCTTCAATAGAGCTGACACTGGCAGAAGACCATGTACTTGACCCAGTATTTGACCCAGACATAATTAGGTTTGCTGCACCATCGTGGCTAGCATTAAAGTTATGACCTATTTCATGAGAGGTTACAGCCCTTAAATCAGCCATACTAGAAGTAAAATTTTCAATTACATTGTATCTAGAAAAGTTACATACAACCCCGACAAAGGCCATTCCCACAGTTGTATTGTTTAAATCATATCCAGTCCAAAGACTAGCCAAGTCAAAACTATTAGAAAATCCAGAAGTTCCCCAACTTGCAAAATCATTCAAAAGAATACTCATCTCAGTAGGAGCTCCATTTGAAAGCCAGTGATCTGTAGATAAACTCGTCGAAACATATTGCTCTACAATTTGAAACTGAATTTCACTTGAAAAGTAATCGGTATCATAATCAGTATTGACTAAACTGGTCACTGCAATTACATGATTTTCAACATTGCTCACTGAGTTTCCGTGTTGCATGTACATTTGATGATCTGAAGCAACGGCATATTCTACTTCATAGCATCCACTCGGAGCCTTCACATTGCTCTGAGTGGCAGATTTTTTAGTTTCTATTTCATTGTGCGCACACTTAGCTTGCTTTGAAACCACGTTTTTTGGCTCATAAACAACAAATTGCTGTTTGTCTAAATTATCTTGAAATCTTGATAAAGACTCGATATAATACTCTTTATGATCAATTTTAATCCATCCCAATAAATAGTCTTTATCAATTGTAAAATTGGCTCTAGAGTTAGCGCTGTTCTTTACATATCCTACTACATTTATAACAGAAGGGTTGGTTTGAGAGTAAGTTCCTTGATCAGTAGCAACAACCAATTTATAGTTTTCACTTAATACATTCTGTTTGAAAAGCTCTAGCTCATATTCATTGCCTTGAATCTCAACTGAAAACTCTAGTGCTCCATTTTTTTGCTTGCTCTGTTGAAAAAGCGTATTTGAATTGATTCTAACCAACTCATAGTCAGTGAATTGATTGCTTAATGTGTTTTGGGTAGCATGCGCTTTTTGAGCAGCCAAAGTACTCATGAAAAACGTGCCAAATATCAGTAGTAGTGTTTTTTGCATAAAGTTTTGAACGCATATCTTCAATAAAAGTTTCAGCATCTTATCTTTGTATTTGTGCAAACTGCTATCGTTATACTGAATTACAATGGACTAGACTATTTGAAGAAATTTTTGCCAAAAGTTTTAAAATTTAGTGAGAGTGCTTCGGTAGTCGTTATTGACAATGCCTCAACAGATGCTTCGGTTGATTTTTTGAAAGAACAAAATGACATTCAGTTGGTTGAATTGTCAAAAAACTATGGTTTTGCGGGTGGATACAATCAAGGCTTAAAACACCTCACCGCTCAGCATTATATTTTACTCAATTCAGATGTTTTAGTGATCAAAGGGTGGATAGACCCCATGATTGAGCTTTTGAATTCTAGAGAAGATATAGCAATTGTACAGCCTAAAATATTGAGCTATCATGAGCCTGAAAAATTTGAACACGCCGGTGCAGCAGGAGGATTTGTTGATTTTTTAGGATATCCTTTTTGTCGCGGTAGAGTATTAGGTCATACCGAAAAAGATGATGGACAATACGATGATCAAGTGGAGATTTTTTGGGCAACAGGAGCTTGTTTTGCCATTAAAGCAGATGTCTTTCATGATTTGGGTGGATTTGACAATGCTTTTTTTGCACATATGGAAGAAATTGATTTGTGTTGGAGGGCTCAACAAAAAGGGCATAAGTGCATGTACACTTCAAAGAGTCATGTTTTTCACATTGGTGGAGGAACTCTTGAAATGAATAATCCTTTCAAGGTTTATTTAAACTTTAGAAACAATTTATGCATGTTGCTCAAAAATGCAGGTTTCACTACATTACTTTGGTTGTTGCCATTACGTATGCTTTTGGATGGATTGGCAGCTCTAAAATTTATCTCAGAAGGTAAGTTCAAAGCAGCTTTAAAAGTCTTGCATGCTCATCTGTCTTTTTATTATTTGTTTCCCAGTATGTTTAAGAAAAGAGTAGTTTCAAGCAAGAAGGTTAGATTGTTTGAAAAATCAATCATTTTAAATTTTTACTTGAGAAATAATAAGACTTTTCGGGCGCTTAAATAGCTTCTAGTAAACCATACTCATATTCATTCTCAAGGTATTTATACAGAGATATGCTCTTTATATAAATTGGGGAGCTTTCAGGATTGTACACATAGACTTTTAATTGGTATTCATCTAATGCGTTATTTTCTTTGATGCGGTCTTTTGTTTTAAGGCTTAAGAATAATGTTTGAGTTGATAGGGTTGAGTCGGTGGTTTTAAGATCTAGACTTTTATAAAGAACAGATTCGTTTTTATGCAGAAGCTCCATCACGAAATGTACTTTTTTTGATGTTTGGTCAAATTCTATCTTACCGATCAATTCTTCATGCCTATTGTTTAGTATTTCTCCTAAATTAAAGGCATAAGTATAGTCATATAGATTTGAGCTGCTTGCATGAACTTCAATACTTTTAAATTCTTGCAAGAGTAGTTTTTTAGAAACAGAATCGTTGCTAAGTCTGTAGGTTGAAAAGGTAAATCCTTTATTTATTTGCTCAATAGAATTAAAGTACTGGCTTGTAAAAAGTACTTTGTCTAAAGAAATTTTAGAAAGTATCAAACCCTGCTTTTGTGTTTTGTTGATCTGTTTTAGCCATTCTTGTGGTTTAAGTTTTTTATCATAAGTAGAGTTGGAGGGTTTTTTAAGATACCTATTTACATATAAAGGATTTGCTGCATGTATCACTTGTTCAAGCCCTTCATTAAAGGTATTTAAACTGTAATGCACTTCATTTTTAAGCAATTGAAAATGCTTTCTATGCATGAAAAGCATGTATAGATTTAAAGTTAAAATCGCTATGCAAGTGATGTAATCTAAAGTTGTACGTGTTGAGAGCAATAGTCCTATGAAAAATAAAAATGGTGGCAGTGAAAAAAACAAAACAGAGTGCTGCAATAAGGGCTTAAAGTAAACTGAATAGGCAAATCCAACCAAGATCGGTAGTATAAACAAGAGGCACAACAAGAGGCTTTTGTAGAGAGTACTTTTTTTAATTGATGCATCTTGAAATACTTTGTACAAGACCAGAGCGATCAGTATAAAGTAAGCAGCAGAAAAATGAAAGATGTATTGAATGTGCCTTGAAAAAAAAGAAAAACTAGGTGCATCAAGCCAAGAAAGGCCTTTAGTTTCTAAGTGGGCAAGTGTAATGCTTAAGTGGGGAATAAAAAGCAAAGCAATCATTAAATTGATTAAACAAAAAGCAGTAAGTCTTTTGTGTTTAAGTGCCTGAATGAGATAAACAAAAGAAATCAGACAAAAGAAAAGAGCAGAGAAATAATGGGTATACAAACTCAAGGTCCCAAGTAAAATCCAAATGATTTGTATTGATCTTTTTTTAGTTTTAGTTATTGAGTACAGTAAATGAAGCAAACCTAAACTTAAGATGATGCCAATAGCATAAGGCCTAGCCCAACAAGAATAAGTTAACGGAAATTGTAAGGTCGCAAAAAAACATAAGGCGATCAGACTTGCAGATTTGCTGATGTATTTTTTTGCAGCAGCGTAAAATAAAAAAAGACTTAGAATTGAGCAGATGAAAAAAGGGAGTCGAATGGCAATCAAAGACTCACCAAAAAAAGAGCTTATTATGTAGAGCAAGGTTTGAACCAGGGCAGGGTGGCCATCTGGTTTGATGCCATATTCGATCAGTTCTGAAAATGCATCAACATCAAGCCTACTCAAAGCACTGAGTTCGTCATGAGAAAAAGGAGTGAAAAAACAGCTGTAAAACCTCAAGACCACACCCACTAAAACAATGATGCAAAAAATGCCAGTATGCGTATTGATCTTTTTAATACAATCTGGCTTTAGCTGTCACACTTAAGTCGTCTTGATGGCCTTGTAAATATTTCAAATACCCAGCAATGGCAATCATAGCACCATTGTCAGTGCAATACTGAATTTTTGGGTAATAAGTGCGCAGGTTCTTTTGATGGGCCCATTGATCGACAAGAACTCTTAAATATGAGTTGGCAGATACTCCTCCTGCTAAGGCGATGTCTTTGATGTTGTAATCTTTAGCTGCTTTTTTAATTTTTAATAAAAGCATTTTGCAAATGGCATGCTGTGCGCTGGCGCAAATATCTGCCATGTGCTGCTCGATAAACCCTTTGGGTTGTTTATCTAAGAAATACATTACAGCGGTTTTAATTCCGCTAAAGCTAAAGGCATATTCATCTAAATTCGTAATTGGAAAATCAAATGCTAGCGGATTCCCTTTTTTGGCCATTTTATCTATTAAAGGCCCTCCAGGATAGCCAAGCTTCAACATTTTCGCGATTTTATCAAAGGCTTCTCCTGCAGCGTCATCTCTTGTTGAGCCAATGATTTTAGTGTCAAAGTAATCTTTCACATGTACAATTTGAGTATGTCCTCCTGAAACAGTCAAACATAAAAAAGGGAATGACGGAGCCCTAAGCTCTTGGTTGGGTTCTTTGATAAAATGAGCAAGAATATGACCTTGCATGTGATCTATTCCGATAAGTGGTTTGTTCAGCGCAAGAGCGAGGCCTTTGGCAAAAGAAGTGCCAACATGCAATGACCCTAGCAGTCCAGGCCCTTTTGTGAAGGCGATTAAATCGATGTGCTCGATGCTGAGCTGCGCTTTTTCAAGTGCTTGATCCAGTGTGGGTAAAATATTTGCTTGATGTGCTCTAGAGGCTAGTTCAGGTACAACCCCTCCATAGTCATTGTGAATTTTTTGTGATGCTGTTAAGTTGGTTTGCACCTCATTGTCAATAAATACAGCAACAGAGGTGTCGTCACAAGATGATTCTATGCCTAGGGTAACAATTTTAGTCACGTGTTCTTCTATTAAGCTCTTTTTGAATCAGTGTTCTTTCTTGGCTCATTTGACCTGTAATGGCTGAGTTTTCATCAGCCCTTCTTTTTAGGTAAGGAATGGTTTGCTCAACAGGGCCAATAGGCAGGTATTTACTGACATTATACTGGTGCTTTGCAAGGTTAAACGAAAGGTGATCGCCCATGCCATAAAGTTGAGAAAACCAGATTTTAGTATTCGACTTTTCAATTTTATGAAGGTGCATTTCTTTGGCGGCAAGCTCGATACTTTTTTGGTTATGCGTACCCAAACAGATTTCAAAATCTTTAAGATGTTTGATACAGTATTCTACGGCTTGATTGTACTGCTTATCTGTATGTGTTTTTGAATCACACAAAACATGTTGAGTGTTGTTTTGCTGAGCATACAAAGCTTCTTTTTCAATGTAGGCTCCTCTTACCAACTTTACTCCTAAGACCTTATGTTCTTTTTTAAATTTTTCGTGCAGTGCTTTTAAATAATCTAATCGATCTTTTCTATACAATTGAATGGTTGTAAAGACAATGGCTTTAGAGCTGTTGTATTTGAGCATGTATTGCTCGCATATTTGATCAATAGCACCTTGTATCCAACTCTCTTCAGCATCTACATAAACAGGCTTATTTAGCTTTTGAGCAGTTTCAAAAATTGAGGTGAGCCTATGGTGTAGGTTTTTTAAGGCTTGCTGTTCTGAAGTACTAAGTGTGTGGCCGAAATTAATTTTTTCTAGCAATTGGTTAGAAATCAGGCCACTAATTTTAATACAAGCAACAGGAATCAAGATATTGTCTTTAGAGAGTTCAAGCAATTCGATGACTTTATCTTGTACTTGCTGATAGCTTTCTTCAGATTCAGTCCCTTCTACAGAATAATCTAAGATCGTGTGTACATTGTATTTTCCTAAATGCTCAATGACAGGTATAAACTCAGATTCAATTTCACCACCAACAAATTGTTTAAAAATGGTTTTTTTAATGATCCATTTTACAAACGGAAATCGAATTGACAATAAGACTTGAGAAAGCTTTGCAAAAAAGTTGCCAGCACTTTTGTACTCTAAAAATTTAAATAAGTAGTTGGCAAATCGCAGTTCACCATTTGACTTGTGCCTGAAAGCGACTTCAGTATTTGAAAAATCAACCTTCAAAATAAGAACTTGTTTTAAGCTTCTTTGTTGTAGTCTATGCCTGAAAGGTTGTCAGAGATATTTTCAGCCATTGTATGGCCTGAGGCATTATTTAACTCAACAATCTTTTGAATGGCATCAGAAAGAGCACCAGTAAACTTTTCAAAATCTTCTTTATACAAAAAGATTTTGTGTTTTTGATAATGAAAGGTTCCATCATCATTATACTTTCTTTTGCTTTCTGTCATGGTCAGGTAATGTTCTTCTCCTCTAGTCTTTCTTACATCGAAAAAGTAGGTTCTTTTACCTGCTCTTACTGCGTTTGAATATATTTCTTCTCGATCAGCGTAATCCTCCATCTTTAATTCAAATTATGAATATAAATTTAATAAAAAAAGATCAAAAACACCCTATTGATTTGCCTTGTCCGCTCAGAAGCCTTTGAGCCCGGCCTTTAGATTTGTTGTTTGTGATAAAGGTCTTGATAAAACCCTTTTGTTTTAATTAACTGCTCATGTGTGCCTTGTTGCACAATGCGACCTTCATCAAGAGTAATGATACAATCTGCATGCCGCACTGTAGATACTCTTTGAGCTATGATGATGCATGTTTTCTCTTTAGTCAAAGTTTTAATATTTTGTGTGATTTGATGTTCAGTTTCTGTGTCAACCGCTGAGAGACAGTCATCTAAGATTAAAATATCTGCATCTTTAATCAGTGCTCTGGCAATAGAGATGCGTTGTTTTTGCCCTCCAGATAAATTCACACCTCGCTCTCCGAGCAAGGTTTGGTATTGGTCTTTAAGTTGTTTTATATTCTCATCAACACAGGCTTGTTGGGCAGCCCAGACAATTTCTTGATTCGTATATGATCTTTTGAGTCCGAACACGATATTCTGAGCAATGGTTTGAGAAAACAAAAACACATCTTGGTTGACCATAGCAATGTGATCTCTGAGTTGAAAAAGATTAATACTTGAAATGTTTTTCTGATCGATTTCAATGGTTCCTTCAGTGCAATCATACATTCTGCTGATTAAGGAGGCTAGGCTTGACTTACCAGAGCCAGTTTTGCCAACAATACCAATGGTAGATCCTTTTGAAATCGTTAAGTTAATTTTTTTAAGCGCCTCAATGCCTGTATCTTGATATTTAAGCGAAACATTGTTGAGTTTGATGTCTCCAAAATTATATTGTTGAGCATTTTTTTGATTGACAATTTCTGGGTTAATTTTTAAGAAATAATCAATACGCTTATAAGAAGCTAAAGCTCTTTGGGTGAGTGAGGTGACCCATCCCAGAGAAGCTACTGGCCAGGTAAGCATATTGACATAAATGACAAATTCTGCAATGTTACCTGTTGAAACTTTACCCTCCGCACAAAGCCTTCCTCCAATATAAATCGTCAAAATAGTACTCAATCCAATCAAAAGAATCATAAAGGGATGAAACAACGCATTGGTTTTTGCCAAAGAAAGAGAAGCAGAATAATAAGCTTGATTTTGATCTGTGAATTTAGACTTCATATAACTTGAGGTGTCAAATGATTTGATCACTCGAATGCCAGAAAAACTCTCTTGAGTATTGGTAGAAAGCCCAGCCAATTTAATTTGAACTTGCTCACTTTTTTGATGAATAGTTTTACTTACATAGTAAATTAAAAGTGCAAGAAAAGGCAAAGGGAGCAAAGTGTATAAAGTCAGTTCAATACTGATGCTAAGCATGGTGGCAATGACCAGAATAAATAAAACAGTAAGGTTCATCGAATACATAATGGCAGGGCCAAAATACATGCGAACTTTTGAAACATCTTCACCAATTCTACTCATCAAATCACCCGTGTTGTGTTTTTTGTAAAAAGATCTACTTAACTGTTGATACTGCTCGTAAATGGTATTTTTGATGTCATATTCAATTTTTCGTGAGGCAACTATGATGGTTTGTCGAGTTAAGAAAAGAAAAAATCCATTGACTAGAGCAGCACCTACAATCATTAACGCGTAGTTGGTTATTTCTTTATAAATAGCTGAACTGTTTGATAGATGAGCAGTTTCTAAGGCTTGTTTTACCTCATCAAAAGCTTGGCTGATAAATCTGGCCGGAAAAATCGCGAAAATCTTAGAGAGTACAATAAACAGAAAACCTGCTAGAATGTACCATTTATAGGGTTTTAAAAACTGATTTAACTGTATGAAATGCTTCATTTTCTAAGGGCAGTAAAAATACTAAAATAAAAGAGGTATAAAAAACTTGATTTAGATACTTGTTCGTCTTTATATTTGCCCCTCAGTTCATTTGCATGCTTACAAGAAGACACATACGTATTAAGGTTTTTCAGACATTGTATTCTTTTTTTCAAAATGATAAAAAGCAACTTGATGTCATTCAAAAAAATGTATTAAATAGCTGCAATCAAATTCAGCATTTGTATGTTATGATTCTATCTGTTTTTGTAGAGGTATTACATCACAGTAGAATACAGATTGAAAAAAATAAGCAAAAGCGTTTGCCTACAGAGCAGGATTTGAATCCGAATTTAAAGTTTGTCAACAACAAGCTCTTAAAGTTGATCGAAGAGAATACTACACTTAAGAAAGTGAGAGATGTTAAAAAAATCAACTGGTTGGGCCACCATGGTGAGTTGATTCGAAATTTTTATAGAACGCTCATCATAAGTGATGCCTACAAGAATTATATGCAAGAGCAGAGTGATGATTTTGAGCAAGATAGAGCAATTATTTTGTATTTATTTGAGCAAATTATAGCTACCTCTGAGCCTCTGTATGCTATTACTGATGAACAAAATATGTATTGGCACGATGATATCGACTTTGTAAATACTTTGATATTCAATACACTAAGTATTGTGAATGTGACCAATAAAGAGAGTTTTTTGGTGCCGCTTGCTGCCTTTAAATCTGAACAAGACGAGCAATTTTTTAAGAAGCTTTTAAAACACAGTTTAAGCCTAGAAGAGCAATCTGTAAAAGACATTAAAGCTTTGGCAGACAACTGGGATTATGATCGCATTGCTTTGAGCGATAGAATATTGATGATGATGGCTTTTACAGAATTTCAAAAGTTTGATTCGATTCCGACCAAAGCGTCTATCAATGAGTATTTAGATTTAGCAAAGCTTTACAGCACTGAAAAAAGTCATGTGTTTTTAAACGGAATCTTAGATAAAGCAACTAAAAAAATGAAGTCTGAGAATCGTTTGTTAAAACATGGTAGAGGTTTGTTGTAAACTTCTTTCTTTACTGGATATGCTACTCAACAAGATCTAATTCTTTGTAAATGTGTTCACATTCGCCAAATTCTTTGATCAGCAGTAGTACATATCGAACATCTACAGAAATGTTTCTGCAAATTTCAGGATTGAAATAAAAATCACTCATTGTACTTTGCCAGCTTCTGTCAAAATTGATGCCGATCAGTTCACCCTTGCTGTTGAGCACAGGACTACCTGAATTGCCACCTGTTGTGTGGTTTGAAGCAATAAAACAAGTTGGCGTTTCTTTGTTTTGGTTCATGATAAAGGCTTTGAACTCGTCAGTGAGTTCATAATCAGAGTGCTCAAGGTTTGATTGGTATTTTGTTTTTAAGGTCTCAGTCGTAGTTTGCCAGTGTTGAGTTTGGTTTTCATAATCGGTGTAAGGTTCTACATTGCCATAGGCCAATCTGAGTGTTGAGTTGGCATCAGGGTAGAATTTCTCTTCAGGAAACAAATCAATTTGAGCTTGTAAATAAGCACTGTTCATAGACTGAGCAAGTGATTTGTTGCGGCGTAAGTTTTGATAGAGAAGGGGGTGGTTTTGATAAAAAGCCTGAATAAATTTAAAGAAAGGTTCATGTGTTGTTTTTTCAATCAAATCATCGATAGATAAGCGCGCTAGTTTTTTATTTGTAATAGAATCTAAACTAGGCGATTGCATGATTGAAGTGTAGAGTTTCTCAATACTTTCATGTTGTTTTACAAAGTTTTTAAATGGTTTGTTGACAGCATTCTCTTTTGCATCCATATAAAGTTCAACAATTGATACAAAAGCCTCTTTTTCAAGATTTTGATTCACTTTTTCAGAGAATAAATGACGCTGTATTTTTTTGATGGATTCAAGGGCATTTTCTCTTTTTTGATCGCTGGTATCACTGAGCATCTTTTGCCAGTCTTTATAAAATGAAGCGTTTAACAAACGAATCATGGATCTAACCTCATAAGCAGATACGTTTTCTAAGGCGTATTCAGTGTTTTGTTTTGTAAGTACTTCAAGAGAGTCTAACACTTCTGCTACGTTGGCTTTCTCAGCAGGCAAGTCTCTTTGCTTGCAATCTTGTTCTCTGTTGAGTTTCATTTCATAAGCATTGACTTGTTTTAGTCCCATTTGTTGGCCCTTCATTTTCTTGTAATAGTTAGCCACTCTATTGTATTTAGAGGTATAGTTTAACACATCTTTTTTTGAGTTTTGCATGTGTTTTTTAAGAATATTTAAATAAGCTTCTCTATAAGTAATTCTCAAAGGATTAACCTGGTTGATGCGTTGGTTAAGTTCATATGATGAAACATACTGACTGGTTCTCCCTGGAAAGCCATAGACCATGGTTAAATCATTTTGAGAGACTCCTTTTGTTGAAATTTTAAAGTGTTTTTCAGCCTCGTAAGGAACATTCTTTTCACTGTATTGTGCAGGATAATTATTGCTGTCAGCGTAGATTCTAAATACAGCAAAATCTCCTGTATGTCTTGGCCACATCCAATTGTCACTTTCTTTACCAAATTCACCTACACATCTGGGTGGAGCACCTACCAATCGAACATCTTTAAATGTTTTTATTGAAATGGCATAAAACCTATTTGTGCCGTAAAACGGAACAACATGAGTTTCAGTAAAAGGCATTTTTCGAATGGCTCCCAGCATATTTTTAACGTTCACACTTGCAATAGAATCTTTTATATGTAAAGGCATTTCAGAATTTGTACCTTTTAAGATTTTATCAGTGCATTCTTCAATGGTCTCAACAATTGAAACCTGAAGACCTTGATTGATTTTTTCTTCTTTTAAGCTGTGTGCCCAAAATCCATTGTCAAGCAAATTGTTTTCTAGTGAGCTGTGTTTAACCACGTATGAATACCCACAATGATAATTAGTAAACAGCAAGCCATTTTTTGAAACTACTTCTCCTGTACATCCACCCCCAAATAATACAACGGCATCTTTTAAGCTCACTTGATCATTTGAAAAAAGTGTGCTATAATTTATCTCAAGCCCTTTTAATTTCAATAATGATGAATCTACTTGGGATGGAATCCACATGCCTTTTTCGGCAAGGTATTCTTGGCTCAGCAAACAAAAAGTTGAAAGAATTAAAAGGTTTTTTAACAAGCTCATTGTGAATTTTTTAGCAAAAATAAATAAAATAAAACCAGTTTTTGTTGCATATTGTTAACATAAGCTTAACAAAGCGCTCTTGACTTGTCTAACCTCACATATTAACTTCGCACGCGAAGTGCTTAGAGTTCTGGTCATAGTTTTCTTCTTCTTGACGAGCCAAATTATCGGTGCTCAGAATGCTTATTTGGCTATTAACGAAATTTCTCAAGGTCAAGGTTTCGAAGAATACATTGAATTTGTTGTAGTTGGCACACCATTGTGTGGGCAGAATAATTGCAAAGATCTTAGAGGGATTATTGTAGATGACAACAATGGAAATTATGCTTCAGGTAGTGGTACAGGCATTGCCAAAGGAGCCATTCGTTTTGCAAATGATGCATTTTGGTCTTGTGTGCCGTTCGGAACCATTATAGTGCTTTACAACGATGCAGAACAAAACCCTGCGGTTTCTGGCCCTGATTTTGATGCTAGTGACTTCACTCTTTCAATTCCTGTAAGCTCTTCTTATCTTGAGGGGCATCAAGACCTGCCGAGCGCAAGTAGCAGTAATTACGCTTCAGTTGGGTGGATGGCTGGTCAAGCGATGTGGTCTTTTATTGGAATGAGTAATTCAAACGATTCGTTTCAAGTGATTGAAAATGGTCAAGTAACCAGTTCGGTAAGTTGGGGCAATAATTCAGGTCAAATTAATTTTGTAAACGGAGCTTCTGGAGCCGTATTTAGTCAAACTTCAAATGATCCTTCTCTTAGCACTTCTTGGCAAGAAGGAACAGTTGGTAACAATGAGTCTGCAGGGAGTGCAAATTCTCAAGCTAATCAAGATTGGATTGAACAAATGAAAGCACAGGTGGGGCAAATTCAAGTTGACCTATTGATTCAACCTACTTGTGCAAATACATGTGATGGACAAATTGATGTTTTTGCTTCTGGAGGAGCTTCACCTTATGTCTTTTCATGGCAAACTGGTCAAAATTCTGATCAGATATCAGGCTTGTGTGTGGGTACTTATCAGTTGAAAGTGATTGATGCTTTGGGTTGTGAGCTTGATACTCAAATTGTTTTATCAGCCTCTTTTCAACAAAATATTCAAATGAGTGTACAAGATGTTTCTTGTCAGGGCGGTGACGGTCAGATATGCATTGATAATTATGCTACTTATACAGGCGCATTTCAATGGCAATTGAACCAAAGTAATAGTTCGTGTTTGACGGGGCTTTCTGCAGGCAACTACACACTTGAGTATACTGATGATCAAGGTTGTGAGCAGTTGTATGACATTCCTGTACAAGCACCTCAAAGCATGCAAATCAACTCAAATGTTACAGGCCAAACGCTTTGTGCAAATCAATGTGATGCAATCATTGATATGAGCGCGTCTTCATCAAATTTGACTTTTCAATGGTCTGATGGTGCACAAGGATCTTTAAGAGATCAGCTATGCACCGGAACCTACCAGGTAACCGTTCAAGATG
Source organism: Flavobacteriales bacterium (assembly GCA_020631045.1). Lineage (GTDB taxonomy): Bacteria > Bacteroidota > Bacteroidia > Flavobacteriales_G > JALEGO01 > JAHDHZ01. The sequence goes on from JAHDHZ010000005.1 coordinate 29,083, forward strand.
ATATGGGCTGTACTTATACAGAGTCTTTTGTGATTCAACAAGCCCCAGAGCCAACGATTGATTTTTTGAAGCAGGGGTCAGATTGCAATGCAGCTCAAGGAGAGATTTGTATCGATCAGCCCAATGCATTGCATCAATATCAATGGAATACAGGTGAAACATCAGCCTGTATTTCTGCATTAAATCAAGGGCAATATGATCTTACTTTGACAGATGCATATGGATGTACTCATAATTTTAAACAAGAGGTAGAGTTGTTAGGAGCTCCTTCCCAAACCTTCTCATATAGTTCAGACCAAGGCTGTGCACCACATACCTTTCAAATTATTTCTTCAAATCCTACCAATCCACTAAATGTTGTTTGGGCGCTATCAAATGAGATGCAAGAAAATGCTGATGCTTCAATTACAATACACACACCAGGCACCTATCAGCTCAATGGTCAGATTACTGAAAATGGATGCATTTATAATCATCAAATTCAAGAAATCATTCAGGTAAGCGCATCTCCTTCAATTGATTTTTTCACTCAGCCTCAGTTGACAAATCCTCTAGATCACGAGCTCATTACAAGTCCTTTAGATGACATGCAACTCTCTTCAGCATTGTTGCTCATAAATGGAGAGCCTGCAGATTTTTCTTTTCAAGATCCCATTGTTTCATTTGATGAGCAAGGCACTTACACCTTGTGTCTACAAACAGAGAATGATCAAGGTTGCTTGTCTGAATCATGTGATCGTGTTTTTGTTGATAAAGCAAAGTTTCAACACTATTTGCCCAATGCATTTTCACCCAACCAAGATGATTTTAAGTACAATGAGTATTTTGAGCCTGTTTTCAATATAGCCCCAGAATTTAAAAGGTATTCGTTTGTGATTCTTGATCGTTGGGGCAATCGAATGTTTGAGTCAAATGATGCCAATCAAACATCTTGGGATGGGACTTATCAAGGAAATCAAGTTGCTGCTGGAGTTTACTTATGGCAGTTAGATTATTTTGAAAGCCAATCTAAATCAGCTAGTTCAACATCAGGAAAAGTTTTGGTCATTCGCTAAGGCTAGTTCTTAGAGCTGCAATTTTTAAAGAGCACTTTCAATGAGTAGCTCAATTTTATCTAAAAGAGTCTTTTCTTGCGTATGATCCACTTCGATATCTTGAACATTTTCTAGAGCCTTTTCAGAAACGCTTGTCTTTAACAATTCAACTTTAGTTTTGAGTAAGGTCATCGAAAGAATATCTTGAGCATCTTTTGAGTTTTGGTAGATTCCTTGTAAGTCTGAGATTTCTTTATTGATTAGTTTTGAGGCCTCTAAAACAACTTGCTCTTCATCTTCACTTACTGTGATAGGGTAGACTCTTGATCCAATTTTGATTTGAATTTTTTTCTCACTCATGATTCAATACTTTGAATTTGCTCAATACATCCATCAATTTTTTCAACAAGTTGATCAATCAATTGCTCAATAGAATTGTTTTCTGAGAGATCTTCTTGTGGCTGAAGATCATCAAATAAAGAGGTTTGATTTTTAGGCTTCATACTTAAAGTATCAATTTTTGCTTTTAAAAACTGATTTTCTTCTTTGAGTTTGTGATTTACTTCTATAAGTTTTAAAACCTTTTTTTCAATATTTTCAATGCGTTTTATCAACATGATACTCAAAGTTAAAAGAGGTAAATTACTATTCCAAGCCATTGTTGATATCTAGAAAAAAATCATAAATTGCAACTAGTTTGAGTAGAACAAAAAATATCAATCCGATTCGTATTTTACTTGATCCTAGAAAGTATGTTCTCATCTCGGCAATCACTCTAGCAATTGTAGGCTATATCATATTCAATGAAATTGACTTTGATGCTCTTAATAATTTAGATTTTGGTCAGAACTTTTTCTTTTTCTTGGCTTTGGCTGCATTTTGTGTAGTTATTAGGGTTGGGGCTTATGTTTATCGTATACATGTATTGACCGATAAGCAATTTAAGATCAAGCACCTCATTCAGGTCATTGTTATGTGGGAGTTCACTTCTGCCATTACTCCTTCAGCTGTAGGAGGAGCGCCAGTAGCCATTTACTACCTTTCAAAAGAAGGTCTCTCTGCAGGAAAAAGCACTTCTATTGTAATGCTTACAGCTTTGATGGATCAGCTCTTTTTCATCATTATGACTACAATTTGCTATTTTACAGTCTCAGAAATGTTTCCTGATAACATAGAATTAGCCTATTTGTCAGAAGGTATTAAAGTTATTTTTTTTACAAGTTTTTATCTTATTATTTTTTACGCCTCAATTATTTCATATGGTATTTTAGTAAAACCTAATGGATTGAAAAATATGTTGTTGTTTGTTTTTAAACTGCCTTTATTGCGTAAGTTTCAAAGCAATATTTTAAAAGTGACTGATGATATTTTGATGGCTTCTCAAGAGCTTAAGCAACGCCCCTTATCGTATTGGCTGAAGGGGCTTATAGCAACCTTTATTGCTTGGAGTTCACGATTTATTTTGGTTAATTTTTTAATTCTTTCAATTGCAGGTCTTTCTGAACACTTTTTAGTTTATGCTAGGCAGCTGGTGATGTGGGTGGTCATGTTGATTAGCCCAACACCTGGCAGTAGTGGAGTAGCAGAGCTGGCTTTTAATGTTTATTTAAAAGAGTTTATTCCTCAAGGAGTGAGCGGAGCGATGGCACTTTTATGGAGAATATTAAGTTACTATGTTTACATTATTGTAGGATTTATTGTTTTGCCAAGATGGTTGAAAAGAATTTTTGTGAAACGTAAGCTCATTAAGTTTAAATCAATATAATTGTGATTATGAATTTTGATACTAAAGTAATTCACGCAGGTTTGCATCCAGATCCTCACACTGGGGCCATTATGACACCTATTTATCAAACCAGCACCTACGCTCAAAGCTCGCCAGGAAAACATAAAGGATTTGAGTATTCAAGAACACAGAATCCAACTCGAAAAGCATTAGAAGATAATTTAGCGCATTTAGAGTCTGCAAACTATGCCCTATGTTTTTCTTCAGGAATGGCAGCGATTGATTGTATCGTTAAATTGCTTAAGCCAGGCGATGAAATCATTTCTTCGTCAGATGTGTATGGAGGAACCTTTCGTTTATTTACCAAAGTCTATGAAAATTATGGTATAGACTCAACATTTATTGATTTACAAGATGCTACTAGTTTAGAAAAATCTCTTTCAACTAAAACCAAAATGATTTGGGTTGAAACACCCTCAAATCCTTTGTTACAAGTAATTGATATTCAGAAAATTGCTCAAATATGTAAAGAAAAAAATATCTTGTTGGTTGTTGACAATACCTTTGCAACTCCTTGTGCTCAGAACCCCATCTTAATCGGAGCAGACATAGTAGTGCACTCAGCTACAAAATATTTAGCAGGCCATTCAGATGTTGTTTTAGGGGCTCTCATGCTTAACGATGAAAAACTATATGAACAATTGGCCTTTTATCAAAATTCTTGTGGAGCGACACCTGGCCCGATGGATTCATTTTTGACTTTAAGAGGAATCAAGACCCTTCATTTAAGAGTGCAGCGACATAGTGAAAATGCGCAAAAAGTTGCCGAGTTTTTATTGAAACAAGACAAGGTTAAAAATGTCTATTATCCAGGATTACAAATCCACCAGGGTCATGAAATTGCCCAAAAACAGATGAAATATTTTGGAGGGATGCTTTCTTTTGATTTAAAGGAAGATACTCCTCAGCAAGCCTTTAAAATAGTTGAACGCTTTAAGTTGTTTACATTGGCTGAGTCTTTGGGTGGAGTTGAATCTCTTTCAGGTCATCCTTCAACAATGACACATGCTTCAATTCCAAGAGAAGAGCGCTTAAAAACAGGAGTAACCGATTCTTTGATTCGTTTAAGTGTAGGCGTAGAACACATTGATGATTTGATCAAAGATCTCACTCAAGCACTAAGGTAAGATACTACTCAAACTTTTTTTATAAATAGACCTGCCAAAGGTACTTAGATACAAGGTGCCTGTTACTTTATTCAGGTCGATATCTGTCACGGGTACTTTGGGCAAACATTTAGAAACGTCAATCCAATTTTTTTGCCCTTCTAAAAGCAAGTAGATACCCTGGGCAGTGCCTGCAAATAAAATAGGGTGATCTTCATGGTAAATTTGTTTGAGACAATAAATTTCATGACCAGACAATCCATCAGAAATATCATAAAAATTTTGTCCTGCATCTATACTTTTTAGAATGCGTTTTCTGTTTTCAATAAACCCATACTCGTTTTCACTTTGCCCGTTTAAGCCAATGTACAGTATGTTGGCGTTATATTGATCAACTTCAACGCTTGAAATACCTGACCAAGCTGAACAATTGTTTAGAGTGCCTATGTATGTGTTTTTATGATATACTTTTGCCTCAGAAAGATCTATGAAAGATTTGCCTTGATCAATTGATTTAAGAAGTTTTGCTTTTTGATTTTTATTGTGTGCAATTCCTTGATTGGCTAAATAAATGATATGACCTTCAAGATTGTTAGAAGCAATTGACGAGGCGTATTTAAATTCTTTAAATTGAATGGGAGAAGATTTATGTGTTTTGGTGTTGATATTGAGCTGAATAAATGAAGAAAGTCTTGAACCTTGTTGTGATGAGGTGAAATGAAAAATAGAATCATTTTTGAGCTCAAATCCTGAATTTAAATACCAATAATTATTTGAATAAAGAACTTTATGATCAAGCATCAAGCGATTGTTACAGCTATGTATAAATTGATCATTAACCTGAGCGCTGAGTCCGCCATCACCACAACCAATTTTTGACCACTTACCGTCTTTAAGTACAAATGAGTTGTTGTGCATGGCGCCCGTAATAATTTGTTCTTTTTCACTTTGAGCAACTGAAAGGCTCCACAATTCATGTAGACCTTGAGAATTGGTTGAAAGAATATCATAAGAGCTTTCAAGGGTAGAGGTGTCAATTTTAACTAAAGAAACTCCTCCATCATTGGCAAAATAGATGTGTTCTTTGCCTGCAAAAACACCAATGCTTTGCATGTCTCTTACGTCATCATGCCCTTGATTGAAATTTTTTAATTGTTTGTTTCTTGGATTGTAGACACTGGGTTGAATGCCTGCTAAATAAACTAGTCCAGTATGTTTAGAATAGTAAATGCCTTTTTTGACAGCATCTTTTTTACGCACTTTTTTTAAAGTAATGGGGCTGAAATTTTCAGCTAAATCAGTACTTTCAAATAATTCAAGAGCAGTTCGAACATACAATGTTCGATCAAAAACTGAAGAAATAGTAAATGAATTGGTTGGTTTGCTTGTTTTAAGCTCAATAGATTGCCATTTAATACTTTTGAAAAAACGACTTTGTTTTCCGATCAAAAGCTTTGGTTTGTTGGCAAACTTATTGCTTAATGCAATTAAAAAAGTATTGTGATTTAACACTTTGAAATCGTTGATAACCATTCCACTTTCTGAAAGATAAGGAACGCTAAAGCTGTGGTTTCTCCATTTCTTTTGATCAAATTCCCATAATTGGCTGTTGCCTTTTTTCTCTGAGACTACAAAAAAGTTTGAAAAATTTGTATCAGTTATTTTCTGCTGATTTAATTCTAAAATCTTAAGCGCATGAGTTTGATCAAATGAACGATACATTTTTTTAAATGCTGTGAATTTTTTTGAGTCTTCAGAATATAGTAGACCATATTTGTTACTGTGATTCACATAAATGTCTTTTGAGATACCTGTTGCAACTAATATTTTTGAAGGGTTAGTGGGGTGATTCACAATCTCATTGATGCCTAAGCCAGGTAGATTTAATGAGTCAGACAAGCTGATGCAAGAGTCATTTTTTATGACAAACAAGCCTGAATATTCAGTGCCAAAAAGAACAGAAGGTGGGTAAGGTAAATTTGCTGAATCATTAGGAGTATAAATTTGATTGATAAAGCCACTCCATTGTCGATTGTTTTCAATATGCTGGTAAGGCCCTATGCATTGCCAATTTTTTTGACAAAAGCTTTGAGATAAAACAAAAAATTGTAAAAAAACTAATTTGAATCTAAGTATATTTGTGTAAGACAAAGAGATGCAATTTACAAATCCAACCTTTTTATTTGCGCTATTTTTTCTCTTAATTCCTATTGTAATTCATTTTTTTAATTTTAGAAAATTCAAAAAAATAGAATTTTCTCAAGTCAAGTTTTTGCAGCAAGTCAAGCAACAAAGTACTTCTCAAAACAAAATTAAGCATATTTTAATTTTGATTTCTAGGTTACTGGCTTTAGGATTCTTGATTCTTGCATTTGCTCAACCTTTTAGACAAAAAGATGGTCGAATACAGTCAAAAGATAAAATTAAAACATATATATACATCGATCATTCTTTCAGTATGCAAGCCGAAAACACAAATGGATCGTTAATTGATCAGGCTAAAGAAATTGCTTTAAAAATTGCAAAAGAATATGCCTCATCAGAAGTTTGTTTCATTTCAAATACATTTTTCTGTCAAGATGAATATCAAGCTATTCAAGACTATGTTCAAACAATTTCATGCAATGCATCTCACTTTGATTTTCAAAAGCTTAGGGCAAAGGTAAAGGCCCATCATTTAGACCAATCTGCAACAGCTCAAGTATTTGTCTTGTCAGATTTTCAAACATCAGACTATTCATCGATTCAATCAGATTCTAACATGCTATGGAATTTTATACGCTTATCTGCTGAGAATCCTTCTAATGTGTATATCGATACTTGCTTTATCAGTCAGTCATTTTATTCAGATTACAATGCTGAGCAATTGAATTTTACCCTTATCAATGATTGTTCTGAACCTCTTGAAAATATTGAATTGAGTGTGAAGATCAATCAGAAGAAAAGAGCTTTGATGAACTTAAGCATACAATCACACGCTCAGTTAGATACATCTATTGAGTTGACAACTGATCAGTCTGCCCAACAGTTTATCGAACTCTCTATTGAAGATGCTCCCTTGAGCTTTGACGATCACTACTATCTTGCCTTAAGTCAACAAACACATTCAAAAGTGGCTTGTATTTATCAAAATTCTGAGCGCCACATCAAAGAAGTTTTTGCATCTGACCTACAAGTTAAGTTTATCTCTATGCCTTACAATCAGATCAATTACGATTCATTGGTAGATCAAGATTTCATCATCTTAAAAAACTTGACAGAACTTTCAACTGGGCTTCAAAAATTTATACTCAGACATGTCGAGCTTCACAAAAAACTCTTGGTGATTCCTGCTATGAATTCAAATGTAAAAACATACAATGATTTATACGCTTCAATGGGAGTTTCATCCATCACAAAAAAAGAAGAAACCGAGTCTATGCAAATTGAAAAAGTTCATGCTCGCTCAAGTTTTTTTTATGGTATGTTTGACTTGATGCCAAAACTATCTAAGTATGCTCGCGTAGATCAGTATTTTAAATACTCAAATCAGACAAACTTAGAGCCTTTACTTTCATTGCAAAACAAAGATGTTTTTTTAGCTCGCCACATTGATTTAGACAAGCAAGTATACTTGATGAGTTCAGATTTAGCAAATAAAAACAATACCTTTCACAATAGTAATTTATTCGTAGCAGCACTGTATAGGATGCTGTATCTTAACGCAAAAGAAAAAGTATATGATTTTTCCATCAACGACCAAAGTGGGTATCCTTTAAATTTTGCAAATACTTTCACCATTTCTAATCTGAAACTAAAAAACCTAGAAGGCACTTTTGATATGGTAGCGCAAACATATCAAACGCTCAATGAACATGGTCTGCATATGAGCGATCAAATACAGTTAGATGCAGGGCACTATATCTTAGAGAATAGCAACGAAGAGCAACTACCGCTTTCTTTTAATTATTCAAGAAAAGAGTCTGTTCAAGAATTTCTAGATTCAGATCAGCTCAATAGGCTGGCAGATCAATTTAACATAAGAATTATTGATGCAAATCAAATTACATCTGAAAATCAGTCTCTTCAAGAGGTAGGTCAAACAATTTCATATTGGTGGATTTGTATTTTGCTGGCCCTTTTATTTTTAATTTTCGAAACACTTATTATTAAATTCTGGTGATGCTTTTAAAAAATCTATTACTTGTTGATACAAAATCTAAAAAGGGTCCTGCTGAGTTTAAAAAAGTAGATATTTTAATTGAGCGTCAAAAAATCAAAAAGATTTCAAAACAGATTGCTTCTGGTAATTATAAAGTGATGGATTGCAAAAAAGCACTTGTTTTTGAGGGTTTTTTTGATTTCTCAGCGCAATTAGGTGATCCTGGAAATCTTCAAGTAGAAGATTTTACTTCTCTGTCAAATGCTGCGTTACATGCAGGCTTTACTTCGGTTTGTGTTGAGCCTAATACACTGCCTAATATTGATCACCCACAGCTTTTAGAGGGTCAAATTAAAAAAGCAGAGCACTTGCCCATCAACCTATTTTTCAAAGCAAATCTGAGCCTACAAGCTCAACCTGAAAAATTAGCTGAGTTATATAGAATGCATGCAAAAGGAGCAGTTGCATTTACTATGAAAGATAAAGGGATACAACAGGCATCTTTATTGGCAAAGGCATTAGAATACACCAAAGCTTTTGACGGACTGGTCATTCAGCATGCCTTTGATCAGAGCATTTGTAAAACAGAATTTGTGGCTCAAGGAAAATACGCTACCAAAATAGGCTTAAAAGGCATGCCTGCTTATTTTGAAACCACAAGAGTTGCAAGAGATCTTGAATTGTTAAAGTATCATTCAGGGCGCTTGCATTTTAGCAACATCAGCAGACATGAAAGTGTGAAAATGATTGCAAAGGCAAAAAAACAAGGACTTAAAGTAAGTTGTGATGTCTCAATCTGGCATTTGATTTACGATGATCAAAGCATTGAGCAGCTTAATTCGAACCTCAAAGTTTTTCCTCCATTTTTTGACGCAACCAATAAGAAAAAGTTAATTCAAGCTGTAGAAGATCGGCTGGTAGATGTAGTTACATCAAGCCATACCCCTATTGCTAAACAAGATAAGATGCTTGAGATAGAACAAGCAAAGCCCGGTATTTCTTCTCTAGACTTTTTTTATGCCACTTACCAAACCTTCTTATCAGATAAGATTTCGTGGGCAAGTTTTTTAGACGCTACAAGTGTTCAACCCCGATCAATTTTAGGGCTCATCCAACCCAAAATAAAAGAAGGTGCTCAAGCTAATTTTGTGATTTTAGATCAAACAAGTTCGTTTAAAGCTACTGAGGATATGATGCATTCAAAATCGAAAAACACCCCGTTATTAGCCCAATCTTTAAAAGGTAAGGTGATGGCGGTATTTCAGAACGCAAAGCGCTTGGTATAATAGATTAAAATTCTATAGTTAAGCCGTCATAGGCAACATAAACACCTTGGGGCAATTCTTCGCTCAACTTATCATGCTTGCCCATTAAATGAGAAAGATGTGTGAGGTAAGTTGTTTGTACGTTTAATTCTTTGCTCAATTCAATGGCTTGTTCAAGGGTAAAGTGAGAAATGTGTTGTGTTTTTCTCAAAGCATTTATAATCAATATCTCAGAGCCTTTGATTTTTTCTTTTTCTTCTGGCGAAATATAGTTTGCATCAGTGATATAGGTAAGTTTTCCGATGCGATAACCCATAACTTTAAGTTTGTGATGCATCACTTCAATGGGGGTTAGCTCAAGATCATTCACCTTAAAAGGTTGATTTGAAATTTCATGCAATTCAAGTCTTGGAATTCCGGGGTAGGGGTGCTTTGCAAAAGCATAATGAAATTCATTTCTTAGGGCCTCACAAACTCTCGGAGTAGCAAACAATGGCATGTCTTTTTGCTGCTTAAAATTAAATGCTCTCACATCATCAAGTCCTGCAACATGATCTTTGTGTTCATGAGTGAATACAACAGCATCTAATTGTTGAACATGCTCCCTTAACATCTGTGTTCTGAAATCTGGTCCTGTATCAATACAGATGGTTGTTTGTTGAGTATTGATGAGCACTGAGGTTCTAAGGCGTTTGTCTTTTGAGTTTAAAGAGTTGCAAACCTCACAATTACATGCAATTACCGGTACGCCTTGAGAAGTTCCTGTTCCTAAAAAAGTGAGTTGCACAGCCTTAATTTTTTAAAAGATACTCTAAGGTGTTGGCTTATCCAAGAAACTTATTTTATTTTGACGCGTTAAAGGTCATTATGAGCGATTCAATACATACGCTTAGTGCTAAAAAAAAGGCATTAAAACTCAACTTAGATTCTAGTATTTACGGAAGCTTTGCAGAGATTGGAGCAGGTCAAGAAGTAGTGCGATTTTTCTTTAGATCGGGTGGAGCATCAGGCACCATAGCCAATGCTATGTCTGCCTATGATAAAGAGTTTAGCGATGCCAAGTATGGCAAAGAACCTTCTGGAAGGTATGTCTGCCAATCACGTTTAACAAAGATGCTTGACTTTGAGTTCAATTTAATTGAGACGCGTTTAAAGCACTTAGAGAAGCATCAAGACAAGCGATTTTTTGCTTTTGCCAACACTGTGGCAACCATTAATTATTATAAGACATTCAAAGGACATGGTTGGCTGGGAGTTCGTTTTCAACTCAAGCAAGGTGGTCCTGAGAATGAGTTTATGATTCACATACGCATGCA
>JAHDHZ010000005.1:39830-77046 GCA_020631045.1 Flavobacteriales bacterium
GATATGATTAAAAATGGTTACAAAGCCTTTTTAAAAGAAAAAAAAGTTGATGAAGACAAAGTTGTCGTGCTCTTTGAGATGACTCTTAACAATTTAAACACAGATGGTACTTTAGATGAGCAAGACTTTTTAGATCGTGCAGAAATTTTATGCTCTTTGGGTCAGACTGTACTTATTTCAAATTATTCTCAGTATTATAAATTGGTTGAGTATTTTTCACGATTTACCAAAGAGCGTATGGGCTTGATTATGGGCGTGCCTAATTTGACTGAAATTTTAAATGAGAAATATTATCATACCCTTTCGGGAGGAATTTTAGAGGCTTGTGGAATTCTATTTAATAGAGATTTAAAAATATACTTATACCCATTTTTAAATACACAGGCCGATCAATTGATCACATCAGAAAGTATAGAAGTGCATCCAAGATTACAGCCTTTGGTAGATTATTTGGTGTCTAATAAAAGAGTACGCGATTTAAAAGATACTGACCAATCTTTGCTCAATATTTTCTCTGATGATGTAATTGCCGCTATCAAGCAAGGAAAGACAGGTTGGGAATCAAAAGTGCCTACTTATGTTGACAACATTATCAAAGAAAATAATTTATTTGGATTTCAAGATCAAAAGGTTATTCAGACAAACAAACATGCCTCTGACATTGAAGTTTGAAAAAAGTTTAAATACCTTTTTGTAGTCATTTATTTTTTTGGTAAGTTCACTGAACATTTCAATTATATATAGAAAATAAAATGGCTTTAGAAATAACAGATTCAAACTTTCAAGAGGTAGTCTTAAATAGTGATAAACCAGTTTTGGTTGATTTTTGGGCAGAGTGGTGTGGACCCTGCAGAATGGTAGGACCTATCGTTGAACAAATTCACGACGAATACCAAGGCAAAGCAGTAGTTGGTAAGGTAAATGTAGACTCAAATCCAGAGATCTCAGCTAAGTATGGTATTCGAAGCATACCTACAATTTTATTCATTAAAAACGGAGAGATTGTAGATAAGCATGTAGGAGCTGCTGCAAAAAATATTTTGGCAGAAAAATTAGATGCCCAATTATAAGAAAATACATATCTGATAAAGAAAAGCCAGGAAGATTCAAATCCTGGCTTTTTTTATAGCATATGATTCAAGCAAATTTTACACATAAGATTGGTACGCTAAAGCTTTGGGCCAAGCAGGCAGTAATTGGATTTATAACTGGGTTGCATAAAAGTCCTTTGCATGGATTCTCTGTAGAGTTTTCAGAACACAGAGCATACAACCAAGGGGAGTCAACCAAACACATTGATTGGAAATTATTTGCAAGAACTAATAAATTATACACCAAGAAATACGAAGAAGAAACCAATTTAAGGTGTCAATTTGTCTTAGATGTTTCGTCTTCTATGAATTTTAAAGATCAAGCTACATCAAAGCTTGAGTTTTCAATAGGTTCAATTGCTTGTTTGATAGAACTTTTAAAAAAGCAAAGAGACGCTTATGGGCTTACATTATTTTCAGATCAGGTGCATTTACATACCGATCAGAAAAATTCATCGACCCACCAGCAATTTATGCTCTCTACTTTAGAAAAGCTTTTAAATCAAAACCAAGCTAAGCAAACGGCTTTGGTGGATGCCTTACATCAAACAGCTGAAAAATTACCCAGAAGATCTTTAGTAGTTATTTTTTCTGATATGCTAAGTTCGAATGCTTCTGAAGATGAACTTTTTTCAGCCCTTCAGCATTTAAAGCACAGAAAACATGAGGTGATCATGTTTCACGTTGCAGATCATCAAAAAGAATTGCATTTCGAATTTGAAGACCGTTTATATGAGTTTCAAGATTTAGAGACCAAACAAAAAATCAAACTCCACCCTAACGAAGTAAAAGAACTCTATGCCAAACAGATGGGGAACTACATTGATGAATTAAAAACAAAATGTGGGCAATATTTAATTGATTTTGAGATGATAGACATTCGTCAGCCAATTGATGAAGTTTTGCGTGCATATCTGATGAAACGTAACAGAGTTCATTAAATTTGTATCATGCAAGAATCAACTCCTTATTCTCCGAAGAACAAGATTAGAATTGTAACGGCAGCTTCTTTGTTTGATGGCCACGATGCGGCGATCAACATCATGCGTCGTATTATTCAGGCCAGTGGGGCTGAAGTGATTCACCTAGGGCACGACAGATCAGTAGCTGAAATTGTGAATTGTGCCATTCAAGAAGATGTTCAGGGCATTGCCATTACCTCTTATCAAGGAGGCCATATGGAGTTTTTCAAATATATGTTTGACTTGCTCAAGCAAAAGGGGTGCGGGCACATTCAAATTTTTGGCGGAGGGGGCGGAACCATTTTGCCCAGTGAGATTCAAGAGCTACACAAGTACGGTATTGCTAAAATTTATCACCCTGATGATGGTCGAAAAATGGGCTTGCAAGGCATGATCAATGATTTGCTTGAAAAAGCAGATTTTGCAACTGGCAACTTCAAGGTTGATGAAAAAAAGATCACTCAGACCAATCATATCGAAATTGCTAGGCTGATTTCTGGTGCTGAGAATAGTTATGAACAACATCAATCAATCATAGAAAATCTTTCTGATCTCGCTAGCAAAGCAAAAACACCTATTTTAGGCATTACAGGTACGGGAGGCGCAGGCAAATCTTCTTTGGTGGATGAGCTGGTGCGTAGGTTTTTAAATACGTTTAAGGCCAAAAAAATTGCTATTATTTCGGTAGATCCCTCAAAAAGGAAGACTGGAGGTGCTTTGCTTGGAGATCGCATCAGAATGAATGCAATTTTTAATGAGCGTGTGTATATGCGTTCTTTGGCAACTAGGCAGTCAAATTTGGCGCTTTCTAAATATGTAGATCATGCTTTGAAGATTGTGGGTGCGGCTGGCTTTGACTTAATTGTACTAGAGACTTCTGGTATTGGGCAATCTGATACTGAAATCATAGAGCATTCGAATATGTCAATGTATGTGATGACTCCAGAATATGGAGCGGCTACTCAATTAGAGAAGATTGACATGCTTGATTTTGCTGATATTATAGCCCTGAATAAGTTTGATAAGCGTGGAGCGCAAGATGCACTTAGAGACATTCAAAAGCAATATCAGCGCAATCACAACTTATGGGATAACGACCCCAAAGAAATGCCTGTATTTGGTACAATTGCTTCTCAGTTTAATGATCCGGGCACCAATAACTTATTCATTCAGATTTTAAATATTTTAGATAATCGAGTAGGCACTACTTTTTCAAAAGGTTTAGATTCAGAATCTACACAGAGTGAGAAAATCTATATTATTCCACCCAAAAGAGTACGCTATCTTTCTGAAATATCTGATTGTGTAAGAGCTTATAATAAAAAGGCTGAGCAACAAAGACAAATTGCCAATGATTTATACGCCATCCACACAACGCTCCATCAAGCTGACGACACATTAAAAGCTGGCTTGCAAAAGATGTATGAGCAAAAGTTACTTGATTTAGATCCTAAGCATAAAATTATAATTGATGGATGGCAAGAAAAGGTTCAGCGCTATAAAAATGATGTATACACTTTTAAGGTTAGAGACAAAGAAATTAAGATAGATACCTACACTGAATCACTTTCTCATAATAAAATCTCAAAGGTGAGCTTGCCTAGTTTTTCTGCCTGGGGAGATATTCTAAAGTGGAATCTACAAGAAAATGTACCTGGAGAGTTTCCTTATGCTGCAGGCGTTTATCCATTTAAACGAGAGGGAGAAGACCCTACAAGAATGTTTGCAGGTGAGGGTAGTCCAGAACGTACCAATAAGCGTTTTCATTATGTTTCTAAAGGTCAACCCGCAAAGCGCTTATCGACGGCTTTTGATTCGGTGACCCTGTATGGTAGAGATCCGCATAAGAGACCTGATATATACGGAAAAGTGGGCAATGCTGGGGTGTCTATTTGTTGTTTGGATGATGCTAAGAAATTGTATTCTGGTTTTGATTTGTGCGATGCTAAAACTTCAGTTTCAATGACCATTAACGGACCTGCGGCGATCATGATGGCTTTTTTTATGAATACGGCCATTGATCAGCAATGCGAGAAGTACATCAAAGAGCATGGCCTAGAAAAAGAGGTTGAGCAAAAAATCAAAGCATTGTATAAAGACCATGAAGGCTTAAGGCCAAAATACAACGCAGAAATCCCTGATGGTAATGATGGATTGGGCTTGATGCTGTTGGGTGTGACAGGCGATCAAGTACTAGATAAACAGGTGTATGAAGAAATAAAAGCTCACACGCTCACCAAAGTGAGAGGTACCATTCAGGCTGATATTCTAAAAGAAGATCAGGCTCAGAATACTTGTATTTTTTCAACTGAATTCTCATTGAAATTGATGGGAGATGTGCAGCAATATTTTACTGATCATAATGTTAGAAATTTTTATTCGGTATCAATCTCTGGCTATCACATTGCAGAGGCAGGTGCCAATCCTATTTCTCAATTGGCATTCACTCTAGCCAATGGGTTTACCTATGTAGAGTATTACCTTTCCAGAGGGATGGACATCAATAGCTTTGCTCCTAATCTATCATTTTTCTTTTCAAATGGCATTGATCCTGAATATGCAGTAATTGGTAGAGTAGCGCGTAAAATTTGGGCCAAAGCTATGCGCGATTTGTACGGAGCGAATGCTCGAAGTCAAAAACTGAAGTACCATATTCAAACATCAGGTAGAAGTTTACATGCTCAAGAAATCAGTTTTAACGACATTAGGACAACACTACAGGCTTTGTATGCAATTTATGACAATTGTAACTCTTTACACACCAATGCCTATGACGAGGCGATTACTACCCCAACTGAGGAGTCTGTAAGAAGGGCAATGGCCATTCAATTGATCATCAACCATGAATTAGGGCTAGCAAAAAATCAAAATCCTTTACAAGGAGCGTTTATCATTGAAGAATTGACTGATCTGGTTGAAGAAGCTGTGATGTTAGAGTTTGATCGCATTACTGAGAGAGGGGGAGTGTTAGGTGCTATGGAAACAATGTATCAGCGAGGTAAAATTCAAGAAGAGAGCATGTATTATGAAACCTTGAAGCATACAGGTGAGCTGAAGATCATGGGGGTCAATACTTTTTTGAGTGCTGAAGGCTCACCAACTACTTTGCCAAGAGAGGTAATTCGGGCTACAGAACAAGAGAAACAAGATCAAATTCATACAGTAAACAATCTTTATAAAGTGAGAGAAAAACAAGCTAAAGTAGAACTTAGCTCCATTGAAAAAGCTGCTTTGAACAATCAAAATGTATTTGATCAGCTTATACATGCTACTAAGCATTGTTCAATTGGTCAAATCACTGAAAAGCTCTTTGAAGTAGGAGGGCAGTACAGAAGAAATATGTGATGAGAAAAAAGTTATTGGCAAGCATGTTGCTCACCATTACCCTTATTCAGCTTGTTGTAGGTTATGTGCTAGGGCAAAACTTCACAAAGTCAGATAAAAGAATTACCCGTTTATTAAAAAAACAGAGTTTAGATTTTAAGATAGACTATCTCAACGTTAGAGACTCAAAAATCAGACTGTTGTCAGTTAACCATAAGGGAGCAAAACCTATAAAAAATATATTTTTTATTCATGGGGCTCCGGGCTCCTTAACCGCATTTGAATCGTATTATACGAACAAAGAATTATTAAAAGAGTTTAATGTTTATTGTGTTGATCGCATAGGGTATGGGAAAAGTACTCAAACTACTCAAATAGAAATAGAGGAGCAGGCAGAGTCTTTCATTCAGTTAATCGATCAAGTCAAATTAGATTATTCAAATACATTATTGGTAAGCCATTCTTTTGGAGGAGCGATTGCTGCATCAATGACCTATGCTCGCCCAAGCTTTAAAGCACATTTAATGTTAAATCCCGTGATTAGTTCAAAAGCTGAAAAGATTTTTTGGTATTCAAAAATACCATTGATGATCCCCTTTAGGTGGCTTAGCTCAAATGCTTTAATCTCTGCGGCTCTTGAAAAATTAGCACACCCTAATCAGTTGAGTGTGATTGAAAAAAAGTACAAACACATCAAAGTACCTACAGTAATGTATCAGTCTAAAAAAGACAATTTAGCGCCTATTGAACATTTACAAGATGCGCAAGAGTTATTTGATTCGGCATTTTTTAGCTTTAAGTTGTTTGAAGATCAGGGTCATTTACTACCCTTTAAGTCACCTGAACTTGTATTGAAAGGCATAAACGATCTAGATAAAGATTGAGAGAAACTAGGAAAAAAACACAGACCAATGACCAGAACTTTAAACCTGAAATTTACTGAGGTGTTTGGCTTTAATATCTTTGAAAAAAGCTTTGATTTGAGGCATGTCTTTGTCAATATCTCCAGAGCTTTCAAAAACAGGGCCAACGCCACAGATCTTTTTTTCATAATCTAAATACCCAAAAACAATGGGCACACTGGCTTTTTGAGCGATGTAATAAAAGCCTTTTTTCCAATTAGGATTTGCAGAGCGCGTACCTTCTGGCGTGACGCCAATCACTAAGTCATCATGATCTTTGAAAAAAGAAGCAACTTGAGTAGTCAAGTCTGTTTTTTTACTGCGCTCTACAGGCATAGCACCAAAAGTTTTTAAGATCCACCCAAAAGGAGGTTTAAATAAGTCTTTTTTAGCTAAAAATCTAAAATTAATGCCCATGGCCCATACACCTAGAGGAGCATATAATCCGTCCCAATTAGAAGTGTGTGGAGCACCTACAATGACATATTTTTTAATATGGCTAGGTACATTAAATAGGGTTTTCCAACCTAACAGTTTGAATAAAAATTTAGCTAAGGCTTGATTCATAGACTTTTTTGAACATAAATCATCTCAAGAGCAGTAGCAGCTGCTTCAATACCCTTGTTGCCCAGTTTACCGCCACTTCGATCAATTGATTGTTGCAAAGTGTTGTCAGTTAAGACTCCAAAAACGACAGGTTTGTTGTATTTTAAACTTACGTCTTTAAGACCTTGAGCAACTGCTTGGCAGACAAAATCAAAGTGTTTGGTTTGTCCTTGAATCACACAACCAATGCAAATCACCGCATCAAAATTTGAAGCTTCAAACATGCTTTGAGCGGCAAGAGCAAGTTCAAAACTTCCAGGAACCCATACCTGCTTGATCACGCCTACATCTTGTTGCTTTAACAAGTCAACACAGCCTTTGGTTAAGTTTTCAGTGATTTGAGAATTCCAACGAGAAGTGACTACTGCAATTTTGTAGCCACTGGCCTTAAGACCTTTAGGAAGATCAACTTTTGAAAGATCAGCGCTGGCCATTATTTATTTGCAAGAAGGCTTGCGCGCTGCATGTATTTATCAATCATGCGCGCTTCTTCAGCTGAAGGGTAGTCACTTTTAATTGTCTTGTAAAGTTCAAGAGCTGAAGAAAAATCAGCTTGTTTTTCAAGTAATTGAGCGGCTTTCATCAAATAAATAGGTGCGGTAAATTCGTTTGGAACATCAGCAGCCTTTTGATAGAAGTCAATAGCTGAATCTAAGTCTTCTTGTTCAGCATAGGCATCGCCTGTAGCTCCAAGACTCACTGCTTTTAGATTTACATCATCTGTAGAAAAATCATTTAGGTAATCAATAGCGCCTGCAAAGTCACCTGTTCTTAAAGCGCAGATTCCAGCATAGTAATTGGCTAAATTACCCATTGGCGTTGCGCTATACTCATCTATAATTTCAATAAATCCTTTAAATTGAGCTCCACCATTTAAGGCCAATGCGAAAGAATCTTTTTCAAAATAGCTTTCTGCAATAAAGCTTTCTGCTTGAGCTTCTTTAACAAGAGGCTTATAATAAAGATTTTTATAGGCTAAGTATCCGCCAATCACGATCACTAACCCGAAGAGAATACTGTTGATGGTTGTTTTGTTATCGCTGTAATATTTCTCAGCTTGCTGTTGCATGTCAACTACTGCATCTTCAGTATTTTCTAGTGTTTGCTCAACAACTTGCTTTGCTTCTTTGATTTTTTCTGCCATAGTACTTTTTTTAGCGCTTCAAATATAGTAATTCTATTTTTTCATTCCTCTTTGCTTGGCCATTTCTTCCATGCGTTTTTGAAATGAAGATTTTTTCACGTTTTTGTTTTTCTTTTTATTCGCCTCAATCTGAGCTCTGAGTTTATCTTCATTGATCATGAATTTTTTAATGAAGAATTGCTGAATCAAAGAAATGCAATTTGACAAAAAGTAGTAAAAACTTAAAGCGGCTGAATAACCATTGAAAAAGAAGAGCATCATAACAGGCATGATGCTAGTCATAAGCTTCATTTGTTGAGCTTGAGGCCCTGATGGCATCGATGTAGAATTCATGTTGTATTTAGAATAAAGGTAAATAGAGATGGCCATTAAAATGGTAAACAAACTCACATGAGATCCATAAAAAGGGATGTTGAATCCAAGCTCATAAATAGAATCATAACTAGATAAATCATTTGCCCATAAAAAGCTTTTTTGACGCAATTCAATAGAGGCAGGAAAAAACTTGAACATAGCCAGTAAAATAGGCATCTGAATCAAAGCGGGAATACAGCCTGAAAGCGGGCTTACACCTGTTTTTCTATACAGGGCCATAGTGGCTTGTTGTTTTTCTAAAGGATCTTTGTTTTCATACTTTTTATTCAAGGCATCAACCTCTGGTTTGATCAATTTCATTTTGGCACTTGACACATAACTTTTGTAGGTAATGGGCAATAAAATAGTTTTAATAATCAAAGTTAAAAGCAGAATGATTAAGCCATAATTGACAAGACTTTTATCTAAAAAGTTGAAGGTAGGAATGATCACATATTTATTGACCCATCCGAAAATACCCCAGCCTAAATTTAACTGATCTTCAAGACCCAAATTCATAGATTGTAAGGTTTGGTAATGGTTAGGACCATAGTAGAATTGCATATCAAATTGAGTGTTGTTCACAGCGCGCATGGGGAGGCTAAGGCGAGCGAGCATGCCTTCGTTGTAAATGGTGTCTTCTTCGTTTACAGCTACAGTTTCTATGAATGCTCCGGTTTTGCCAAAGGCGAAGTTCGCTTTAGCCATCAGCGAAGAAGAAAAAAACTGTTGCTTGAATGACACCCAGCGTGTCTTGGCAATCAAATCTTCTCTTTCATAAGCACTTTCTGTAATGTAACTGGGGTCTTCTCTGTCGTATTTATAATAGACGCTTGAAAGATTTCTTGAGTTTTTAATGTTTTTTTCTTGAGCAATTGTGTACATGCTCCAATCTAAAATAAACTCTTCTGAAGAGGCAAATAATAAATCTTGCAGGTTTTCAGTTTTCACTGAAAGGTCAAGCAAAAAGGCATCATTCAACTTATAAGAAAGCATCAATTTTTCTTGATTCTCTCCCCTTAATACAAAGTCAACAGCCGAATCACTTTTATTGACTGACTCAAAGTACAGTGCTGATGTCTTGGCCAGCGTGCTCGAATTTCTTGAACTGTAATAGCCTAAAGAAAGGTTTGAAGAATCTGCATCAATCAACTCTAAAGGCTTTTGGTCATGAGTTTTATGATTTTTTAAAATCACTGAGCTTACGCGAGCCCCTAGAGCATCTATAGTTACTTTTAGTTCGCTGTTTTCTAAAATAACTTGTTGGTTTACTCCTCTTGTGTGGTTTGCAAAAATTCCGTAGGTTATTTTCTCTCTAGCCAATTGAGCTGAGTCTATGACACTTGAATGGCTTGAATCAGAGCTAAAAACATGAGGTGTTTGTTCAATATTTTGAGCTGTGCCAGAAGTATTTTGCTCAAGGCGTTCTAAAGAGTCTCTCTTTTGATTGTAGGCTTGAAGTTCAGCATCAGTGGGTTTCATGTACCACATGTATCCAAAAAATACAGCGGCCATCAACAAAAAACCAGTAGTTTGATTCTTATCCATGTAAATTTTTGAAAGGCAAATTTACAGATTTAAAATCGAGTTTAATTCAGATCTTGATTTAATTTACAGAAGCCTTCTTTAAGATGGTGCTGTGTGTTTTTGAAACAGCCTCAATAAAGCTAATGAATAAGGGGTGTGGAGTAGAGACCCGACTTTTATATTCTGGATGAAACTGCACGCCCATAAACCACGGATGGTCTTCTAATTCAATGATTTCTGCAAGCCCTGTTTGTGGATTTGTTCCTGAAATTAAAAGCCCCTTTGCTTGTAATTGCTCTGCAAAATCATTGTTGAGCTCATATCTGTGTCTATGGCGTTCTTTAATCTCTGTTGTTTTATATACATCAAAAGCATTTGAAGAGGCTGTAATTTGACAGTCATAAGCCCCTAGACGCATGGTCCCGCCATAATTTTCAACATCTTTCTGATCTTGCATCAAGGTAATTACATCGTGCTTGGTCGAAGGATTCATCTCATAAGAGTTGGCATCACTCCACCCCAAAACATTGCGCGCAAATTCAATCACAGCACATTGCATGCCCAGACAAATGCCTAAAAAAGGAATGTTTTGTTCACGCACATATTTAATGGCTTGTAATTTTCCGTCAATGCCCCTTGAGCCAAAACCCGGAGCAACCAATACACCCTGTAAGTCATGCAATAAAACATCTACGTTTTCTTCAGAGATTTCTTCTGAGTGGATCCAACGAATCTCAACTTCAGTTTGAGTAGCTGAACTGGCATGAATGATCGCTTCAGAAATAGATTTGTAAGAATCTTTCAGCTCTACATATTTACCAATGAGCCCAATTTTCACTTTTTTAGAAGGATTTTCTAATCTGTACAAGAATTGTTTCCAATCATGTAGTTCTGGTTCGTTTTTAAACGATAAGTTTAATTTTGAAAGTACCACACGATCAAGATGCTCTTTTTCCATCAAAAGTGGGACTTCATAAATCGTAGAAGCATCTCTAGCTTCAATGACAGCCTCGAAATTTACATTGCAAAACCGAGCGATTTTCTCTTTTAATTCTCTGGGCAATTCTTGTTCTGTTCTACAGACTAGAACATCTGGTTGTACACCGTATTGCAACAATTGTTTTACAGAGTTCTGCGTGGGCTTACTCTTGAGCTCTCCAGCGGCAGATAAAAATGGAATCAAGGTCAAATGCAAAGAAATACAGTCATCGGCCAGTTCCCATGTGAGCTGTCTAATGGCTTCAATGTAAGGTAAAGATTCAATGTCACCAACTGTGCCTCCAATTTCAGTGATGACAATATCGTATTCTCCTGTGTTGCCCAACAGCTTGATGTTGCGCTTAATCTCATCTGTGATGTGCGGAATCACTTGCACAGTCTTGCCCAAATAATCACCCTTACGTTCTTTATTGATCACATTTTGGTAGACCCTGCCAGTTGTAATGTTGTTAGCCTGTGTAGTATTGGTTGACAAAAAACGCTCGTAATGACCCAGATCAAGATCAGTTTCTGCTCCATCAGTAGTGACATAACACTCGCCGTGCTCATAAGGATTTAAGGTGCCTGGATCAATGTTGATGTAAGGATCAAACTTTTGAATGGTCACATTGTAGCCTCTGGCTTTAAGTAATTTACCCAAAGAAGCAGCGATGATGCCCTTTCCTAAAGAAGAAGTTACTCCACCCGTAACAAAGATGTATTTGCAGTTTGTCATACCAGTTGGTGAAATTACGAATTATAACAATGCGTGTAAAGACCTAAATTAAAAATTATTGCCAGCTACTATACAGTTTGTAGTTTTTTGAAAGTCGATCAGTAAGGTCTTGTATTTCTGTTGGATTCAACGACTTTTTAAACACGGCAGGATTTCCTGCATATAAAGTTCCTGACTCAACAATGGTGCCTTCTTTGACAATACTGCCTGCTGCTACAATGCTGTTCTTTTTGATGTGCGCACCATCCATCACAATAGCTCCCATGCCAATTAAGACATGATCTTCAATCACACATCCATGAACAATCGCATTGTGCCCAACAGAGACTTGAGATCCGATTTGGGTGGTAAACTTTTGATATGTACAATGTATAACAGCTCCGTCTTGTATATTCGTGTGTTGACCAATTACAATTTTATTGACATCTGCACGAATTGTAGCATTATACCAAATTGAGCACCCTGTACCTATTTGAGCATCGCCAATGATGGTAGCGTTTTCTGCAATGAAACAGTCTGGATCGATCTTAGGTGAAATGCCCTGGATGGATTTGATTAAAGCCATTAAGAAAGACGTTTTAATGCAAATTTTAAGAAGTTGAATTTGCTTTTGTTGATGGGTGGATATTTTTGTGGAATATCAAATAAGAACGAACGCTTCATAACAGGTTTTAAATGAGAGAGCGTATCAAATCCAAACTTACCATTATACGCCCCAAATCCACTTGAGCCAACTCCACCGAAAGGCAAGTATGCACTGGTCATATGCATGATGGTCTCATTTACGCAAACTCCACCACTGGAAGTGTTTGCAATGATTTTTTCGATAAAACTTTTTTGTTTAGAAAACACATAAAGAGACAATGGTTTGGCCATGGAATTAATAATTTCAATGGCTTTTGAAACATCTTTAAAAGTAATGAATGGCAAAAGAGGTCCGAAGATTTCTTCTTGCATGATTTTATCATTTAAGGTAACCCCATCAATTAAAGTGGGGGCAATATATCTGTCTTTTGCATCAGTTTGACCCCCAAATACGATCTTACCATCTATTAAACCTTGAACCCTTCTAAAATGCTTGTCAGAAATAATACGAGGCAAGCTACTGCTTTGAGGATTTTCTGAATAAAAATTGATGATTTCATCTTTGATGGCATTGATTAAGGCCTCTTTAATGTTGTGATGAACCAAAATGTAATCTGGTGCGACACACGTTTGTCCGGCGTTTAAAAACTTGCCCCAAACCAAGCGTTTTGCAGTTACCTTTAAATTGGTATGCTGATCAACAATAGCAGGGCTTTTTCCACCCAACTCAAGCGTGCAAGGTGTTAAGTGCTGAGCAGCTGCTTTGTGAATAATTTTGCCCACCATAGTGCTGCCTGTGAAAAAGATATAATCAAATTTTTCTTTTAAAAGTTCTGTAGTCTGTTCAACACCTCCCTGAACAACTGAGACAAGATCTTGATTGAACGATTCAAAGAGCTTAGCAATGAGTTTAGAAGTGTGCGCAGAGATCTCAGAGGGTTTTAAAATAGCAGTATTTCCTGCAGCTAGAGCAGCAATTAATGGACCAACAATCAGTTTGAAGGGATAGTTCCATGAAGCCATCACAAGAGTTACGCCATAAGGCTGGGCAAGCATATAGCTCTTTCCCGGAAAATACATCAAGGGTGTGTGTGCTTTTCTTGGGCTCATCCACCCCTTTAAATGCTTGAGTGCAAAATCAATTTCTGCAATACAGGTTCCGATTTCTGTCACATAGGCTTCTTCTTTGTGTTTCTTTAAATCATTAAAAAGAGCTGTTTCAATAGCTGTTTGGTGCTCTAAAATAAGCTTTTTCAGGTCTGTAAGCGCCTGTTTTCTTGCTTTTAAGGAGCGCGTTTGATTTGACTTAAAGTAAGCTCTTTGTCTATCAATGAGTGCAGAGTAGTTCATTTTGTTGCAATAAAAATGTGATCTGAAGGTTCTAATCCAAAGTTACGAAAACCCTCAATCTTTGAAACGTAATTGAGTACTTCAAGCTGAAAGCCCGCAGCCTTGATGCGCTGCTTAAAATCAGCTTTGCTGTAGATTCTTACATGATCTTTTTGTCCAAAAAGCTGTGTTCTTTTAGCCTCAGAAAACACCTCATTGAAAGGCTCTTCAATAGTCTTTTGATTATGAAAAGGAACCTGTAACAAAAGCATTCCACCAGGTTTTAAAATTCTATAAAGTTCTTGCAGTGCTTTTTGATCTTCTTTGATGTGTTCAAGAACATGATAGCAAATAATCAAATCAAAGCTTTGATCTGCGCAAGCTATTTGTGTGATGTCATATTGTTGGTCACATACATCACTTTCATAATCAGTTGTTGTATATTGAAGGTGTTTAAGCGCTCTTATTTTTTTTGCCAAATATTTTTGTGCAGAGAAGTGCAGCACTCTAAGAGGTTCTTTTTTAGAAAAGATTTGCTGGTTTAAAAAATGCCACAGAATCCTTGAGCGAGAAAGAGAGCCACAGTTGGGGCAGAGCTTGCCAGTTTTATGGTCAATGAATTTGCGTAAATGAACCTCGCACAATAAACATCTTGTTTGTTTGCCTTTGTAAAAAAGGGTAACTAAGCTTCTAAATTGCTGCTCAAAGCGTAAAATTATTTGCCTAGGAACAATCCAAAATACAATTGATTTAAGTGTTTGGTACATTGAAAATTTTATGCAAATGATGTAGGCGCCAAAGATCGAATAAAAATAGCGAAGGGCTTTTAGATTTGAGTTGATTTTTCAGTTTGTCAAGTACCTTAAAACTTAAGAAATGGTGCAATTGTAATGCTTTAAGCTTCAAATAAACATTTAAGATTTTAACTTGTTGTTGCTCGATTTGCTTATTGTGATATAAGTTCTTTAGGTTTTCTAGCGCATTAATCGATTTTGATAAAAATACATCTTTTGATTCTAAGCCTAGATGAATGGCAGCATTGTCGATGTGTTTGATTTGAATCAGGTTTGATTTAAAGAATTGACCCATCGCTAAATCTTCGTAGCCATAGCCTTTAAAGTTTTTAATTTTGGGGAGTTTTAAAAACAAAGACTTTTGAATTAAAAAATTGGTAGAACAAAAGCTCCTATGGGGTTTTAGATTTCTTTGTTGAGCGCTTATGGATTCTCTTTTTTTACCATAAGTGTAGTGTAGAAGATGCTCTGGCTTATGAGTTGGTTTATAAGTTCTTCCTCCATATGTAACTTGTGCTGTTTTATGGTTTAAATAATATTCAATGAACTTTGGGTTTACAATGGCATTGTCACAATCTAAAAAAAGAAGAAGGTCAAATTGAGCTTTTAAAGCAAGTGTATGTCGAATCTTGGCTCTGCCTTGGTTGATCTGAAGCCTTTCATAAGAGCAGTGAGCAAGATTGCTACATACATCTGAATTGTTTTTACAGGTTTCTTGTGAGGCATCATCGATGCAAAGTATTTCAAATTCAAAGTTTAGCCTCCTGCATTGTTCATGCAATGTTTTGATCAATCTGCTTGAGTCAAAATTGTATATTGGAATTAAAATAGAGAGCACACTAAGGAGCTACTTGCTCAATGAGTTTACCATTTTCACAGCGCAATGTTCTTGATGGAAATTTCTTTAAAATTTCAAGATCATGTGTGGCAATAATTACACTTTTACCTGCGTTGCAAATATCAAATAAGATGCGCATGATCTCCTCAGAGGTTTGAGGATCAAGATTTCCTGTAGGCTCATCAGCCAAAATAAGTTCAGGGTCATTGAGCAATGCTCTTGCAATGGCGACTCTTTGTTGTTCACCGCCCGATAACCTATGAGGCATCACATAGCCTTTCTCTTCTAACTTCACCTCATTTAAAACATCTAAAATACGCTGCTGTATTTTCTTTTTGTCTTTCCATCCGCTTGCTTTTAGAGCAAACAATAAGTTATCATAAACACTTCGGTCATAAAGCAGTTGAAAATCTTGAAACACAATACCTAACTTTCTTCTTAAAAAAGGAATTTCGCTGGTTTTGAGTTTCTGTAAGTCAAAATCAACAACGCTTCCTTGAATGTTTTTAGGTTTGATCTCTGCGTAAAGTGTTTTTAGTAGAGAACTCTTGCCACTGCCTGTTTTTCCGACCAAGTACAAAAGCTCTCCGGCAAAGACTTTTAATTGGATGTCATGCAATACAGAAATAGCGTTTTGTTTGATTTCTGCCTGGGTAATATCTACAATGGTATTCATGAAGTAGAGATGGCTTCAAGAGTGAGAGAAACTTGCGCAAGTTTGGTGAAATCTTCGCCAATTTGACGAATAGATTCATCATCATGTTCATGTTTCCAGAAAATAGCTATGTTGCCCAGTTTATCGAGTTTGTGCACTTTTTTAAGCAATTCAAAAATTGAAATAATTGAAGAAGAACTGATGTAAGAGAGGTTAAATTCAAGCTTGTAATCTTTGTTGTGCAAAGGCTCAAAGCCTTCAAACCACTCTAAGATAGGAGCATAAAATTTTTTGCTGTTTTCAGGAAAAGATCTGCCTTCAAATAAAAAGTATCCCTTAATTGGGTCTAAAATGATTTGAGGTGTTGTTTTTGAGGCCTCTACAATTAGTTTTCTCATAATTATAAATTTGAAGGTACTTGAACAGAAAACATCAGAAAACTCATGTGCTCATTGATGGTTTCAATCTTGTAAGTAAGGTTGAAATTGCTTTTTAAACAAAGGGTGATTAAACCCAATCCGGCGCCTCCCTTCTTTGAAATTTTACCTTCAGAAAGAATGTTCAAATATTGAGCTTTGAGCTCATCATAGTTGCTGTTTAAATATTTGTTTAATTTATTGGATAATGGTCGAACAGCTTCTGTGGCAATAAAATTGAAAGTATCTAAACGATAAGTATCATCTGATTTAGAGACGAAACAAAATTGTTGGTCAAAATTAAGTTGAGTGAAAGTGCCATGAATTTTGAGATTTTGCAACAATTCAATGACGCATGAAAAAAAGGATTTTCTGCCTCTTTTTGAAAAGCCAGACAAAAGCATATCAGAATCTGATGTGCTCGCAATCTGTTCTATATCTGAGGTAGAAATGTTTTTGAGCGCAGCATATTTGATGACACGACCAGTCTTATTGAGCACAGTCTTGTGTGACTCAAATTGATTAAGAATGAGTGTTTGGAGTTTGTTATGAACTGAAATCTCAAGCATTTAAACCTTACTCTTCTTTGACTTCAATCATTTTAAACGGAAGCTTTAAGATAGCCTCGTAGTCTTCTCCTGCCTCTAGCATATCTTCATCATCTTCTTCATAATGCCAATTGACTTGGACAGCACTTTTTGAATCATGAATAGCTTCGAGCTTTTTAAGTAAATCTAAAATACACTTTGATGAGCTTGTATTAAAATATTCTAATTGAATGTTTACCGTTGTGTTTTCATTAGCATTACTTTCGTATTCACTTAACCAATCAATGACGGGCTTGTAAAAAGCAACTGAGTTTTCAGGGATAGACCTTCCTTTAATGACAAGTACACCTGACTCTTGGTTGAGTTCGATTTCAGGGGTTTTAGTAGAACCTTCTATGTTGAGTGTTTCCATGTGTTATAAAATTAGTAGTTTGTAGAAATAGTAATTTCAAGAGTGAAAAAATACGTTTTTTCGTCAACTTTATGAAATTCAAAATTCAATTTATTCTGAGACTTTCTTCTCATGTCAATCAGGCCGAGTCCGCCACCGCCTTTACTTGAGATTTGTCCATTGTTTAAGATTTCTTTGTGATAAGCTTTTAAAGATTCAAGATCTAAGCTGTTGATGTGCTCAATGCGCTCTTTTAGACCTTCAATATCATTTGAAGAAATGTAATTTCCAGTAAAAATTTTGAAGTTCTCAGTCTGCCTTGAGACCATAAAAATTGCAGATGAGTTTTCAATTTCTATGGTTGGATCAGGCTCATCAGTATGGTGGTATAGGTTTTGAAGGCATTCTACCAAGATGTTGTACATTTTTTTCTTGGTTTTGTTTGATACGTCAGACTCTTTCAGCTTACTTTCAAGAATGTCAAGCATTGAAGAGAGCACATCTTTGCTTGCATCTCCCTTGTAGGAAAGCAAAATGTTGCCGTTAGTCATTTTCTCGTATAGCTGATAAGTGTTTACCATTGCTGATCAGGCTTTACACAAATATAAAATTTAATTGAACAGTACAAAGAAGTTCATTTACTTTGCACATTATGCAGTGGTTTGAATCATGGTTTGATACCTCATATTATCATACACTTTATGGCCAAAGAGATGAGCAAGAAGCAACTAAATTCATTCAAAATTTAAATAATTTTTTAAATCATGTAAAACCATCAAAAGCACTTGATTTGGCTTGCGGAAAAGGCAGGCATGCACGTTCTTTGAGTGCCCTAGGGTATGATGTCTTGGGGGTGGATTTATCTTCTCAAAGCATTGCCTTTGCCAAACAATTTGAGCAAGAGCGACTTAGGTTTGAAGTTAGAGATATTAGAGCTGATCATGGCTTAGAACAGTTTGATTTGATTTGTAGTTTGTTCACCAGCTTTGGATACTTTGACGATGATGATTCTGATCTTAAAATATTGAACAGTGTCTATCAAGCTCTAAAGGTTAGGGGCGCTTATGTATTGGATTTTTTCAATGCTAATTTGGTTTATAATCAAATTAAAGACCATACTATCGAACAAACTAACTCTTTTGATCATCTAAGAATTTCAACAAAAAAATACATTAAAGCCGGTTTTGTCTACAAAGACATTGAGGTAATTGATGTTGAAGAGCAAAATAAAGTACAAAATTTTCAAGAGCGTGTAAAGTTGATCAATTCAGAAGAATTTTTAGATCTTTTTAAAAAATCTTGCTTTGAAAACATTCAGTTTTTTGGCAGTTACAAGCTTGATGAATTTGATCGCAATTCATCACCCAGGTGTATTGTTATTGCTGAAAAATTAGGTTAATTTTGTAGCATTAAATTCATAAATTAAAATCATGTCAGTATTAGTTGGTAAAAAAGCTCCAATATTTACAGCAGAAGCAGTAATAAACGGGGTAGAAGTAGTAGAGAAATTTTCATTAGAACAGTATATTGGAAACAAAACAGTATTGTTTTTCTTTTATCCAAAAGATTTCACTTTTGTGTGCCCTACAGAATTGTTCGCTTTTCAAGAAAAATTAGCAGAGTTTGAAAAGAGAAATGTAGCGGTAGTTGCTTGTTCTACTGATACTCCTGAGTCTCACTGGGGATGGTTGCAAATGGAGAAAAATAAAGGAGGAATACAAGGTGTTACTTATCCGATCGTAGCAGATACTACAAAGACTATCAGTGAAAATTTTGGCGTATTAGCAGGCGATTATGATTTAGATGAAAACGATCAATTGGTAGCTTCTGGCCCAATGATTGCTTACCGTGGATTATTCCTAATCGACAAAGAAGGCATGGTGCAGCATCAAATTGTAAATAATTTTCCTTTAGGAAGAAATGTAGATGAGGCCTTAAGAATGGTAGATGCCCTACAGCATTTTGAAAAGCATGGTGAGGTTTGTCCAGCAAACTGGCAAGAAGGTAAAGAAGCTATGAATGCCACTCATGAAGGCGTTGCTGAGTACTTAGCTGCGCACTAACAAAGTAACTAAATAGTGTAAAAGAAAAGCTCTGAATTTTATTCAGGGCTTTTTTTGTAACCTTATGGTTCTTGTATCGTACAACTAACCATGAAAAAGAAATTAGTCAATCAAAAATGTTCTTGTTCGAACTGTAATTGTAGCAATTGTTCATGTAAAAAGTGTGATGAGCAGTGTCCTTGTCAAAAGTGTGACTGTGATAATTGTGCCTGCTGTAATTAGCCTAGCGCAACATCTAAAATCATCATCACTGTAAAGCCAATGATAAAACCAATGGCAGCTACATCGGTGTACTTGTCTTGTTGTGTTTCGGGAACAACCTCTTCAATCACAACATAGATCATAGCTCCAGCTGCAAAAGAAAGTGCATAGGGCAATATGGGTTCAAATTGCATGACTGCAACTGCGCCCAAAACGCCTGCTACTGGCTCTACAATGGCTGATAGTTGGCCATACCAAAAACTTTTAAATCGGCTCACTCCACTTCTTCTAAGTGGCATAGAAACAGCTATTCCTTCCGGAAAATTTTGAATGCCAATACCAATTGCCAATGCAATGGCTCCACCTAATGTAGCGCCTTTAAAACCAAGAGCTGCTCCACCAAATAAAACACCAACAGCTAATCCTTCTGGAATGTTATGTAATGTGATGGCCAATACCAGTAATGTTGTTCTATGCCAATTGGTTTTAATGCCTTCTTTTTCAGATTCTTTAAAGTTGATATGCAGGTGTGGCAAAATCTTATCTAATGCAAATAAAAATAAAGCACCTGTCACAAATCCAACTGCAGGAGGTAACCATGAGATGCCTCCCTTTGCCTCGGTCATTTCTATGGCAGGAGCCAGCAAAGACCAATAACTAGCAGCAATCATCACTCCACCCGTAAACCCTAACATACCATCTAGCAAACTTCTTTTCATGGATTTAAATAAAAATACAAGAGAAGCACCAAGAGCAGTTAATCCCCATGTAAATAGCGTAGCAATTAGAGCTTGAAGGTAAGGTGGGTATTGAGAGAAAAAATCAACTAAATTCATGCATAGACTTTATCCAAAAGTAAGAAAATAATAGATCGATTTTTGAGTTTTTTGATGTACTTTAGCTGCTCAATTCTTTATTATGGCATATTTATTTACCTCAGAATCAGTTTCAGAAGGACATCCAGACAAAGTAGCAGATCAGATTTCTGATGCGTTGATCGATCATTTTTTGGCATTTGATAAAGATTCTAAAGTTGCTTGTGAAACCCTTGTAACTACAGGACAAGTAGTCTTAGCTGGAGAGGTAAAGTCTTCAACTTATTTAGATGTGCAAAAAATTGCAAGAGATGTGATCAATCGCATTGGATACACTAAGAGTGAGTATATGTTTGATGGAAATTCATGTGGAGTTTTCTCAGCCATTCACGAACAGTCTGCTGATATTAATCAAGGAGTTGAACGTAAAAAGAAAGAAGAGCAAGGCGCTGGTGATCAAGGTATGATGTTTGGATATGCTACAAATGAAACAGAAAATTACATGCCTTTGGCTTTAGACCTTTCACACAGAATTTTAAAAGAATTAGCAAAGGTTCGAAGAGAAAATAAAAAGATCAAGTATTTAAGACCCGATGCAAAATCTCAGGTGACCATAGAATATGATGACAATCATAAGCCTATCAGAATTGACTCAATTGTTGTCAGTACACAACACGATGATTTTGACGCTGAGGCTAAGATGCTCAAGAAGATCAAAAAAGACATTGTAGAGATTGTGATTCCAAGAGTTGTGAAAGGATTAAAACCTTCGATTAAAAAATTATTCAAAGGAAAGATTACCTATCACATTAATCCTACCGGAAAATTTGTGATCGGAGGGCCTCACGGAGATACGGGCTTAACAGGTCGTAAAATCATTGTAGATACCTATGGTGGAAAAGGTGCTCATGGTGGAGGAGCTTTCTCTGGAAAAGACCCTTCAAAGGTAGACCGTTCAGCAGCATATGCCACCCGACACATTGCCAAAAACTTAGTGGCTGCGGGGGTATGTGATGAAGTATTGGTACAAGTCTCTTATGCCATCGGCGTGGCAAAACCCACCAATATTTTCGTCAACACCTACGGAACGGCTAAAGTAAAACTCACTGACAGTCAGATTGCAAGCAAGATCGTAAAACTCTTTGATATGCGTCCTTACGCCATTGAGCAGCGTTTGAAACTACGAACGCCTATTTATTCTGAAACGGCCGCTTATGGGCACATGGGCAGAACACCTGAGAAAAAAACTTTGGTCTTTAAAGATGGTTCAGGCAAAGAGAAAAAGGTAAAAGTAGAGACCTTTACCTGGGAAAAACTTGATTATGTCTTAAAGATCAAGAAGGCTTTCTCAATTAAATAGATGGTTTAAAGATTTTCTTTTGTTTTCTTGATGTGGTGCTGTGTATGGTAAATAGTAAAATACAACATTTCTCGAATTACAATTTTTCCAATCAAAGGGTGAGGCAGTAAAATCGCATCGAGCTCGTCTTCTGAGAATTTATCTAGATGCTCAATCAGTTTATCTAATTTGTGCTTCACCTTATCTAGGAGTACTTGCTTTTGATCAAACTTTACAAAATCTGGTGTATATGGCGAATCTTTTGGCGCTCCTTTTTCTCTAAGAATTTCTTCATAGTAAGTAACAAGTTGATCATAAGTCTTGACAGGTTTGTCACTAGTGCCCATCATCTTAATGGCCATTTTAGGGTAACCTAACCCATCAGAAAGAGGCTTTAAACTTAAATATATATGCAAGAGTTGTTGACCGGCTGACCACTTGTCGTTTATTTGCTTTTCAAAAGCTTCTTGCTCTAAAGCAGCTACAAGGTCAAATAATGGTGCAAAGCTTTGATCGAGTTGGGCGATAATGGCTGATTTATTCATGTGTAGGATTTATAGTTAAACGTTGCCCATTACTCAAGGCTTTAAATTCTGGTGCATAAGCACATTGAATATCGGCAGGTCCTGAAGAGAATTTTCCTGAAAAACTGGCCTTTAAATCGTATTCAAATACATGGGTGCCTTTGGGCAAGAATTCAAAAAAGACATCATGAGAGGCCATTTTAGGGCTTTCATAAAACCACAAATCATTGCGGTAGGTATAATTTGATTTTTGATTGATGGGCTCGAGTCCGGCTGGGCGAAAATCACGCAATTGAACAAAGGCAAAGTCTTGATTGGTTGCAATGACCATGCGCACTTTTATTTTATCGCCTACCTCAATGGGGCTGCTCTCATCGATCTTGATGAGCTGGTCATCTTGAAGTTTAAAAAAGGCTTTTTTAATTGAGATTTCAGGGTGATTGTGCGCCTTAGTAAGGTCAAGATTTTCAATAAACTGCTCATAAATAGCCCCCCAACAAACCGAGTTTGATTCATTTTTAATTTCAATTTTATGAGCAGCATCTGATAAATTCAAAGGCATATTTATATAGCCTAATGTTTTTGCATCAGCATCAATGGGTAGAGTTTTGCCATCAATTAAAACCTGAGGCAGACTTGTTTGTGAAAAAGTATCTTCAGATAAAAGGGCAAAACACGCTTGAGCTGTAGTTTTATGGTTGGTCCAACGTTGGGTACGTTTATTAGAGAGCAGCCATTTTTTAATTTGGTTTACGGTATGCACATCATTTAACACTTCGTCGAAGGCCTCAAGCATGGTGGTGTGCACTTCAATATTATTTTCATAATAAGAACTGCCCAACAGATGTTTTTTAACATAGAAGCCTAAGCGCTGATCTGTAATGCTATTTTGGGTGATGATCTCAAGCATTTTTTCGGCAAGTTCTTGATGTTGATCTCTTTTTTCAATGAGTGCCGTCATTGGCAATAGCCTTAAGGGAAGGGTTTTGTAATGCGCCCCGATTTTACCTTTAAAATAGGCGTATGCTTTTTGTGCATTACCTTCAATATTGATCTGACTAAAATAGCTACGGGCATATAAAATTTGTATGATATAGCCTGATGGCCTGTAAGATTTATCGTGAGTATATTTCTTAATATCTTCATAGCTTTTGAGCACTTGCCCATCAAGATATTTTATGGCCTTGTTGATCAATTGAGCATTGAAATCTTTGTTCAGATTTTTCTTTTTCAATTGCCCAATGCCTTGCAGTATATAGGCGGTGATGTAGGTGGATGAACGCATAGACTTGATCCATGGCCAGCCACCATCTGAGTTTTGAAGCCGCACAAGCAGATCGTGCAATTCGTTTGTTTTTTGGGGCAAATAATTTTCATCTAACAACAAGCCTAAGTCTTTAATTTGAGCATGTTCATTTAAGGCCTCGCGTACCCAAGGGGAAGCTTGCAAGGGTATTTCTTTGAAGTCTTGATTGGTTTGCAGATTTGATTTGCCTTGATCATTACTGCTTAAGACTTTGATTTGATTTCTGATCGATGGTTGACGCTTTAAAACCTGTTGTACCAAAACATCTGAAAACCACTGAGCAAAAACAGCGGCAGCGGCATTTAAGTTCAAGTCTTCATGGCGCACATCAAGTGCCTTTATAACATGCATGTTGGGGTTGAGGGCCAACTCTAAGGTATAATCATGGTTTTTTCCTGCCTTAATGGTTTGCGTGTATACTTCATTTTTAGAGGCATACAATAAATGCGTATGGGTCATTTGTTTTTCATTTGAAAGCAATGGAATTTCTTTGATGATATGATCATCTAAGCCTCGACTTTTGATGTGATAATCAATTTGCAAGACAGAGGCTGATAAAGGGCTTTGTAATGGGGTGCTTAGGCTTAACATATTTTGATCAGAAGTTAAATTCAGCGCTTCTTTTGAGATATCAAGTAACTTAGATTGTTGAAGTCTGTCAAAAACTTGTACATGCGTCTTCACATTTAAGGGCCTATTTTCAGTTTTTTGAATGGCATACTTTAAGTTAAGTTGATCGGAAGCTCTTAAAAATTGTGGAATATGCAGTTTAGCCATCAAGGGGCTAGCACTTATGATCTCTTTTGTTAAGATCTTGTGATTTAATGATTGATCATGCCCAATAAGCACCATTTTAAATTTTGAGAGCTGATCGGTTGCCTTATAGTTGAAATGCAGGATTGAATCATTGGGGGTAAGCCTAGGAAAAAAGAATACATGGTCATTGAAATTGGTTCGAGCAGCACTTTTTTTAGGCGGTGCATCAGCAATCTTTTTACTGGAGGGCCTGCTAGAAGCTTCATCGATTTCTCCTTCACCTACCATCACTGCATCTGCAATAACTTCAACATTCGCTTTTGATTTCATCATACTAACGCGAGGTGTAGCCATATCTTCATGCCATCCAAAGCCTCTCCCAAACCTTCTGTTTTGAAACAGTGCCCCTGAAAACCAATCGATTTGATTGAATGGATGTTGATAGTATTCAATGCGGTATTTTGCTTTTTGGTAAGTATTCAGTCTTTGAGATCTGGCAAGATTAAAGCCATAATGTTCAATGTGATAGCGCGCGTAGTTTTTTTGAAAAATATCCAGTACAGGGTGGTAAGGCTCAATTTTATCAAGTGCAGCATCATACATAAACCCTAACCATTGAGTGTTGGGTCTGGTGAGTAGTGATACTTTTTGGGTACTTGAAGGCTTAATTTTTTTAGAGAGCTCTAAAAACAAGGTTTTTAACTCTTTTTGATGGGGTACAGAAATGCCAATATTTTGTTCATAAAACTGGTTGTTTAAAAGTGCATTAACATGCACAAAAAGCCCGCCTTCATGTGCTTTTTGAATCTCAAATTCAATGCTTTGTGCTTTTTTATTTAAGACAAGCTGTTTTTCAAAAACAGGCTTTCCTAAATGTTCGATCACCACTTTTGTGGGCAATTGATTGCTTGAAGAAGCAAGATCTAATTTGAGCGTTTCACCAGCTTTGTATTGTGTTTTTGGCTCACAGATCCATAATACATCAGTACTGGGTATTAGCTTTGATTTTGAGTCATAGCATGAAAAGAAATGCTCATAATCAACCTGTTGTTGGTTTTCATCAACTGCTTTTAAACTCAGCTTGTACAGCCCAGAAGAAAGGGTTTCAAGTACTGATAAATCAATTACAGAATCTTGAGCAGTATTGAGTTGTTGATTAAATAGGGTCTGAACAGATTTAAATTTTGATGGATGGGATTTTCCATTATATAGATAATTTGAAAAATGCTTTTCAAAGCTCAATGAATCAATTAAGCTATATTCAGCAGCAGAAAAAGGCCTTTGTTGGATGGATGTTTTAGGCGTTTTAAGCTTTTCAATCGTCGCTTGCACCTCAGTATCTAGTGACACACCCATTAAATTTTGAGCTCTAATCTCAACGCTTGGAAGTGCTGAAAGACTGATTTTTTCAGGCATATTACTTGAAAGCACTATTGATCTATGCCCACAAATGATGGTTTTCTCAGTAAATTGACTCTCACCATTTTCATCGATCACTTGCACTTCTATGGTGAAATGGTATTGGGCGTATTGATCTGGTTGTTGGCTTTGCTCACCTGTTAGGGCAAAGCTTAAAGAAGCTTTGCCTTTTTTATTAGTTGTTCTACTACCACTGTAGACCAATAACTGATCTGAGGGTGTTGGAGGAGAAGCCCAGAAGTAACAAAAACGCGGATAACGTTTTGCGCGATAGACCTTGTATGTCACCTGAGCATTTTGAAGATCTAAGCCATTGAAATAAGCCGCGTGTATATCTACAGAGATATTTTGATTTAAAGCAAAACCATCTTGAATATTTTGCACCTTGACCTCAAAACTAGGCGCTTTATATGCTTCTATTCTAATTTGGTGGTAGGCATTGTGCGTGTTTGATCTAAAATGAAAAGTGCCATTCAAAAGACCTTTAGGCAACACAAAGCTTGATTCAAAACTGCCAAATTCATCAGTTGTAAAATCTTTTGTCTCTAGCTTTTGATGGTTGGCATCATACAGGCTAAGCTCAAGGGCTTCTTTTTGAAGCAAGCGTCTTTTTTGCCCTTCTTTTTCAATGACAATGCCTTTGATGTACACATGGTCACCTGGTTTGTATAATTTGCGATCGGTAAATAGATAGGTGTGCTTTTCTGGGCGCAGGGTGTATCTATTTTTGTAGACTGAAACATTGTCATGATAGATCGAATCTTTGCCTAAGAAAATTTTCACCATAAAATTGTGATGATTTTGCTTGTCGATCAATTGTTTTAAGGCTTCTTGCTCATGCATTTCACCTTTGAAGGTAAGCATGTATTCATAATCTCTTTGTTGAGCATTGTAGTTACGCTTGTAGAATTCTATTTTGGCTTTTTTAATGTTTTTGCCACTTATGCGGTCTTTGATTTGAAAATGATTCTGCTCGCCAATTTTCTCTTCTATCAACGCCAAATTGCTCACCCAAAACTGTTGCATTTGCACTTGAGTATTGGTATTGAAATCTTTATTATTACTTATCAATAGTACATATGGCCCGTTTGTTAAGCCCTGAAGCATAAATTCAGCAGAGTGTGATTTAAAATCTGTAAAAGCCTTTAAATCAAGCATTTTTTCAGCGATTGCCTTTTGTTTGAGTAAATAATTGATTTTTTGAGCGTTGCGCATTGATCGCACCTGTTGTTTGTAGGTTAAATATTCAATAGGAATAATGCGGTAATATAGGTGGTTGATGTTTTTGTGCTCTACCCGACAAAGAGAAGGCGTGTTAATGTTGAGTACTGAGGGTAGGCTTACTGAGAATTGTGGGGCTAAAATTTGTGCCTTTAGTGCCAAGCAAGATTGGGCTTTTGAAGAGAGGCGAGCGTGGGCTTTGTCGCAAACCTCAAGGGCTTTTTTGAATTGTTGTTTTGAGTTGTAGTGGCTAGCCAGTTTGTAATAAACATGAGAAAGAGCAGTTTGGCTATTGTATTGCTTTATTAAATCTTTAAGGTATTGTATATAAAAGGCATCGGTAGTATTGTTTGTTTGGCCTTTTAAATAATCAATGTATTGAATGCGGTGGTGTAACTGCTCTTCAGCAGTTATGTTTTTAAGCCCGAGCAGCGTTTTGTATGTGTTAAAAATGATGACTTGTACATTGTTTGAATCTCTATCTGATATATCAAGGGCACTTAAGTCAGAAAAAAATAGCTGTTGGTTTAAAAATAAAGGTTGCGCTTCTAAGTAAATTCCCTGAAGGGTTTTTAGTTGTTCAAGTATATTTTTTAGACTAAAGCTATATAACGATTGGGCAGTATTTTTTTGCTCTTTTAAAAGGGCTGTGAAATTGACAAGGTCAGTTGTGTTGTGTGCTTTTGAGTATTTAAGAGCAAGACGCGCATGTTGAAGAATCTTGTCTTTAAAGTTTAGAGGTGACCATTCTTGAATGGCGTTTAGGGGTAGGCCCCTAAGCGCCGTTTTTTGTTTGATGTGGTGCTGGTTATAAGAAAGGTATTTGGCATAGCATTCAGCTAAGAAGGTGTGGGTAAATCCAAGCATTGCACCTTGTTGATTCTTGGCAAAATCTTCAAGCAAGACGATGCTTTGTTTAAAATCGTTTTCTTTTATATGCGCATTGATGTTGGCTTTGTACACCAATGTTTTAAGCACTTGAATTTGCTTATCTTCATCAAGGGCTTTTTGGTGCAAAACCTCAATTTTTTCAAGGGCATCTTTGCTCTTGCGATCTTGCATGAGTTTTTCAATAGCCTTCCACTCAGATTTAAAATCTTGTGCATTTTGACCTTTGGCAAAAGCAGTATGAACAATTAAAAGAATATAGATCAGTAAAAGACGCATCATTCAAATTTAAATAGTTTCTATGCCAATTCAAGCTCATCTATGATCTCACTTAAGTAATTTTCATAGGGTACTTGAATTTTCTTTGGCTGATTGTGGTTTAAATCATGTACTTTTTGCAGGTATTCTTGTTCTAACTGTCCTTTAGTGGCCTTTGCAATCACGAGCTTTTCAAGTTTACATACATCCATCAATGAAGAATAGCCTGCTCTACAAAAAACCACCTTGCTTTTTGAGATGAGTTCTTGAAGCTCTTCGGTTGAGAGATGATTGAAAAAATGGATGTTGTTGATCGATGTTGTTTTTGTTTGGGTTGGATTTCCGCCCAAAAGTGCAATATTTTGAGTTGAATCTCGATGCTTGTGTATAACTTCATTCATAAAAACAGTACGCTCAGGATCAGGACCCGAAATGAGATACAGTTTATCAAACAAAATATCTGCCAAACAGACTTTGTTAAAGCGCGAGAGTAAACCAATATATTTTACATGTTTAAGTTTTAAAGTATTTTCAGAAAGCTTTTGAGCTAAGCGTTCACCATCTTTTAAATCAGGCACCCATACCTCATTAAATTGCTTGGCAAAATACCCTACGATATGTTTGAAACACAGGTTGATGATTGCAGAGCTACTTATCAAGTTTAATTGATGGGTCATTAAAATGCTTTTAACCTCAGGGTGAAATAGTCCGTATCTGTTATCTGAGAGAACAAGATTTATCTTGTGTATTTTTACGATTTTTTTCAATACAAAATGCTCTTTTACAATTCCCCAAGAAATTTTGGGCAGTTGCAGCAGCATTGAACTCCAAAATGGCATTTTTGCGTAGTATTTAACATCATAATCTTTAAATTCAATTGTCTGAACGCCCAGATCTTCTTGCTCAATAAAAGCCTTTGCTTTACCTGAACTGGCTACAATTACTTCATAGCCTCTTTCTTGAAAACCCTTAATCACAACAATACAGCGAGCAGCATGCCCAAGCCCCCAATTTAAGGGGCAGATCAAAACACGCTTGTTGTTCTTTGTGAGCTTCATTACTTTTGCTAGGTGTCAAAATTAGCGTTAATTACCGGATCAACTAAAGGCCTGGGGCTTGAAATTACAAAGCTCATGCTTTCAAAAGGCTATGATGTGTTGTTGTCTTCTCGTAATCAAGCGCAATTAGAAAGCCTTAAAAAAGAGCTTGAAGTAAAGCATCCACAACAAACAGTACATGTGCATGCAGTCAATTTTTCAGATGCTACTCAAACTATCTACTACCTTGAGCAAATCAGTAAACTAAGTGCTAAAATAGATGTAGTGTTTAACAATGTTGGGCTTTACCTTGAAGATGACTTAAGTGAAGCCAAAGATGTGTTCGATCAAGTGATGCAGGTAAATCTCAAGTGTCATTATTTAATTACCAAACGATTGTTGCCTGAGTTTTTAAAACAAAACAAAGGGTATTTTTTTACCATTTGTTCAGCTTTAAGCAAACAGGTGCGCATTCAAGCTGCGAGTTATTCAATTGCCAAACACGGACTTTATGCTTTGCATAAATTGCTAGTTCAGCAAACCAAAGACACTAAAGTGAAAGCTACGGCCTTTTTGCCTGGCTCAATGAATACGGCTTCATGGGAAAATATACAGGCTCCTCGTTTAGAGTTTATTCAGCCTAAAGATGTTATTTTAGCGATTGAAGCTTGCTTGTCAAGTTCTGAATATGCACAGACAGATGAAATTATACTCAACTCAAAAAACAGTCAATACTAATGGGAAAAGACAAACTTAGACGCTTTGCTGAGATGGAAACCTTCTCTAATGTCATTCAACCTTCTTTAGATGAAGTATTGAACAAAGATTACTGCCTTAAAGGCAAATGGTATGAAGAGTTTAACAGAAAAGCACCTTTGGTATTAGAACTTGCTTGCGGAAAAGGAGAGTTTACAGTTGCTGGTGCTTTGAAAGATGCTTCAAAAAACTACATTGGCATTGACATCAAAGGCAATCGCATGCACAGAGGAGCAAAATTTTGTTTAGAAAACAATCTTACCCACGCACGGTTTTTAAGAACACGCATAGATTTTATCACCTCGTTTTTTGCCCCAGATGAAGTTGATGAAATCTTTATTGTCTTTCCCGACCCGCAACCTCAAAAACCAAGAGCTCGAAAGCGACTAACCTCGATGATGTTTATTGAGCGTTACAAACAAATTTTAAAAAAACAGGGCGTCATCCACCTTAAAACAGACAACAAAGGCTTTTTTGATTTTACCCTACAAGTGATCGAAGCACAAGGTTTTGAATTGATTGTGGCCTCAGATGACATCTACGGAAAACCCAAAAACGATTTGATTCCTGAGATTGTCTATGAGACCAAAACCCATTATGAAAAACTTTTTTTAAAAGAAGGCAAAACCATGTGTTATTTAAGATTCAAGGTGCATGAATGATTTTTATCTGCAAGTCTTTGAAGTGGTAAAGCTTATTCCAAAAGGCAGAGTGAGCTCTTATGGGGCAATTGCCAAAGCTTTAGGTACGGCAAAATCATCAAGAATGGTAGGTTATGCCATGAACTTATCGCACAAGCATGATCCTAAAATTCCGGCGCATCGCGTAGTGAATCGCAACGGGCTGCTCACTGGCAAACACCATTTTGCTAGTGCCACCCAAATGCAAGAGCTTCTAAATAAAGAAGGTGTTCAGGTCATCGACGATAAAGTATGTAATTTTGAGCATCTCTTCTGGGATCCTATTAAAGAGATTAAAGTAGAGTAAGTATAGAGAAATCCATCCACCCAAAAAAAGCACCATGAACCAGCAAGAAGTATTAAACGCCCTTTCATTTGTCATAGAGCCTGACTTGAAAAAAGACATTGTAGCCCTTGATTTAATCTCAGATTTGAACATTCAGGGCAATGCAATTTCTTTTACTCTTAAGGTGAGTAATCCTGCGATGCACAACAAAAAGCGCATTCAAGAGGCCTGCGCGCATCATGTGCAAAAAAAGTTTAAAGATGCCCAGCTCAACATCAATGTCGTGGCTCTAGGAGATTCCAAAGACAGAAAGCCCGAACACAGAACCATCATGCCAGGGGTCAAACACATTATAGCAGTCTCTTCTGGTAAGGGAGGTGTTGGTAAGAGTACCATTACAGCGAACTTGGCTGCTGGAATGGCCCAGAAAGGGTATAAGGTAGGCTTG
This sequence comes from Flavobacteriales bacterium, assembly GCA_020631045.1. Classification (GTDB taxonomy): domain Bacteria; phylum Bacteroidota; class Bacteroidia; order Flavobacteriales_G; family JALEGO01; genus JAHDHZ01. Next base: position 71,008 of record JAHDHZ010000005.1, read on the forward strand.
GTTGATGCAGATATTTATGGCCCTTCAATTCCTATGATGTTTGATGTGATGGATCAAAAGCCAGCGGTCAAAGACATTGATGGCAAGCAATTAATGATTCCGGTTGAAAATCACGGGGTAAAGATCTTATCGATCGGCTTTTTTGCAGACATTAATCAGGCGGTAATTTGGAGAGGTCCTATGGCGTCAAAAGCCTTAAAACAAATGTTTAGAGATGTATATTGGGGCGATTTAGATGTCGTGTTTATTGACCTTCCGCCCGGAACGGGAGACATACATTTGACTTTAGTGCAAGCTGTTCCAATTACAGGAGCCTTAGTGGTCTCAACTCCTCAAGATGTAGCGCTGGCAGATGCTCGAAAGGGTATTAATATGTTTCAGAATCCCAATTTAAAAATTCCAGTTTTGGGCTTGATTGAAAACATGTCGTATTTCTCTCCTCCTGAATATCCTGACAAGAAATATTATTTATTTGGCGAGCACGGTACGCGCAACTTGGCACAAGAAATGAAGATTGATTTGTTGGCTGAAATTCCGATTGTAGAAAGTATAAGAAAGGCCGCAGATGTGGGGCGCCCTGCCGTGTTGCAGCAAGACACTTTACAGGCCGAGAAATTCTCAGAGTTGTGCGCCAAAATTGAGCAAGATATTCTTAAAGGCCAGCAAGTCGAATCTGTTTTGTAAATTTGTAATATGAGCATGAGTGAACTAGAAGCAAAAGTTGAGAAGGCTTTAGATGAAATTCGCCCTTTTTTGCAAAAAGATGGAGGAGATGTTACATTAATAGAAGTAGATGCTTCAAACATGGCAAAGGTTTCTTTCGAAGGAGCCTGTAGAACCTGTTCTATGAATACCATGACCTTCACTTCAGGTGTTGAAGATGCCATAAAAAGAAACGTTCCTGAAATCAATGGAGTGATATCTGTTTGAATTTCTCGAAAAAATGCGTTAAATTCGCAAAAGATTTGAGATTTGTAGATGAGGGCTTTTGGCCCTTTTTTTATTGGATGGATAAACAAAAAGTTATAGAAGCCCTTGAGGGGCATTTAAGCCAAAGCGATTTATTTTTGGTCGATGTGCAGTTAGATGCGTCGAACAACTTGCGTGTTTTTGCTGACAAACCATCGGGCATTACCATTGAAGAATGCAAACAAATTAGTCGTTTTATTGTCTCTGAGTTTGATAGAGAGGTAGAAGATTATGCTTTGCAGGTGAGCTCTCCTGATTTGTCAAAGCCTTTTAAAGTGCATGCTCAATATCAAAAGAATATTGGCAGAGAGATACAGGTAAAGACAGAAGATGAAAAGCTCAAAGGCGAATTGTTAGAAGTCTTAGAAGATCAAATCAAGCTTTCTTACACTGAGGTGTTAAGAGAGAAAAAGAAAAAAATCAAAGTTCAAAAAGAATTGGCCATTCCTTTTGAATCTATTGTTGAGGCCAAAACGGTTATTTCATTTAAAAAAAGATAAGCCATGAATACTGATGAGTTAATTGATTCGTTTTCAGATTTTAAAGAGATTAAAAATATTGATCGTGAGACGATGATGCATATTTTAGAAGATGTTTTTCACAGCATGCTCAAGAAAAAATATGGAGAAGAAAGCAATTGCGATGTGATTGTAAATACTGATAAAGGACACTTAGAATTGTATCACTACAGAGATGTGGTCGCAGATGGAGCGCTTGAAGATGGATTGAATCAGATTGAGCTTTCTAAAGCAATGGTAGAGATTCCTGACGTTGAGGTAGGTGAAGAATATGCAGAGAGTGTTCAGATCTCAGATTTTGGTCGAAGAGCCATTCTTTCATTGAGACAGAATCTAGCTTCTAAAATTCACGAGCTTGAAAAAGATGGAATTTACAAAAAATACAAAGATAGAGTAGGAGATATCATTGCTGGTGAGGTACATCAAATTTGGAAGCGCGAAATTCTCATATTAGATGAAGATGGCAACGAACTGGTTTTGCCAAGAAATGAACAGATACCCAGTGATTTTTATAAGAAAGGAGACAGCATTTCAGCTGTTGTAGCAGGTGTTGAAATGAAAAACAACACACCAATCATTATCTTATCAAGAACTTCACCGGTCTTTTTAGAGCGTTTATTTGAAAGAGAAGTGCCTGAGGTATTTGATGGATTGATTACTATAAAAAACATCGTTCGTGAGCCAGGGGAGCGTGCAAAAGTTGCAGTAGAATCATATGATGACCGTATTGATCCAGTAGGAGCATGTGTTGGTATGAAAGGAGCGCGTATTCACGGTATTGTAAGAGAGCTCAGAAACGAGAATATTGATGTGATTAATTTCACCAACAACATTCAGTTGTACATTTCAAGAGCGTTAAGCCCTGCTAAAATTACTTCTATTGAGCTAGATGATGAGACTAAAAGAGCAAAGGTGTTTTTACAACCAGATCAAGTTTCTCTGGCTATTGGCAAGGGTGGATACAACATTCGTTTGGCAGGAAAACTTACTGGTTACGAACTTGATGTATTTAGAGAAGGCGCTGTTGAAATAGAAGATGTTGATTTAGATGAATTTGCAGATGAAATTGATCACTGGATCATTGACGAGCTTAAATCTATCGGATGCGATACAGGAAAGAGCGTGCTTGAAATTAGTAAAGAAGATCTAGTGAAAAGAACTGATTTAGAAGAAGAAACCATTGATGAGGTGATTTCAATCTTAAAGTCAGAATTTGAATAAATAATAAGAAAATAAGAATAGAATTTTAGATATATGTCAGCTGTTAAACGATTAAGTAAAGTAGCAAGAGAATTCAACCAATCTATAGGGGAGATTGTTGATTTTCTTTCTTCAAAGGGCCACCAGGTTGATCCTAACCCGAATGCAAAGGTGCAGCCCCAAATGTATGATTTATTGGTCGCTGAGTACCATGCAGATAAGGCTGTAAGAGAAGAGGCCAAAAATGCTGGTGTTAACAATGCTGACAAACAGTCTATTTCGCTTGAGGAGTCTACCCCTAAAAAGACTAAAAAAGCTGAATCTGAAGAGATCATCATCAAAAACATAGAGAACGCAGTTTCTACCATTAAAGCAAAAGCCCCAGAAGGGGCTAATCCTAATGTGGTTGGTAAGATTGATCTAGATCAGTTTTCAAAAAAGAAAAAAGAGGCTGAGGTAGAAAAGCCAGTTGAGGCCCCCAAGCCAGAGGTTAAAAAAGAAGAGAAAAAGAAGCCTGAAACAGAAACCATTAAGGCAACTGCTGAAAAGTTGACAGGGCCTAAGGTGGTCAAAAAAATTGAGTTGCCGGTTGAAAAACCAAGAACACCAAAATCACAAGATTCAAATGAAAAGCGCAAGCGTAAAAGAATCGTTAAAGATGGTCGTGTTGACGTGCGTTCTGAAGGACAGCGCTTCAAGAAAAATCAAAAAGGTAAGCAACCTAGAACTTCTGAACTTTCTGAAGAAGAGATTCAAAAGCAAGTACGTGAAACCTTAGCGCGTTTAAGTTCTAAAGGAAAGTCAAAAGGCTCTAAACACAGAAAAGCGAAAAGAGAAGAAGCTGCCCAAGCCATGCAGCAAGAAGCTGAAAAAGTAGCAGCAGAAAAGAAGATCTTAAAGGTAACAGAGTTTGTCACAGCCAATGAATTGGCTTCGATGATGGATGTTGCTGTGACTGATGTTATCTCTGCTTGTATGGCATTAGGCCTTTTTGTATCTATCAACCAACGATTAGATGCAGAGACGATTTCAATTGTAGTAGAAGAGTTTGGATACACAGTTGAGTTTACCTCTGCTGAGGTACAAGAATCAATTGTCATTGAAGAAGACAAGGCTGAAGATTTAGTTGAAAGAGCTCCTATTGTAACCATCATGGGACATGTTGATCACGGTAAAACATCGTTGCTTGATTACATTAGAAAATCAAATGTTACTGACGGTGAAGCTGGTGGAATTACTCAACACATTGGGTCTTATTCTGTGAACTTCAATGATAAAAAAATAACCTTTTTAGATACACCTGGCCACGAGGCCTTTACTGCGATGCGTGCGCGTGGAGCACAAGTAACTGATGTAGTAATTATTGTGATTGCCGCTGACGATTCAATCATGCCTCAAACAAAAGAGGCCATCAATCACGCTCAGGCAGCTGGTGTACCGATGGTCTTTGCCATCAATAAAATTGATAAAGAAGGAGCAAAACCTGATAAGGTGCGTGAAGAGCTATCAGCGTTAAACATCTTAGTTGAAGATTGGGGCGGAAAGTTTCAATGTCAAGAAATTTCGGCCAAAAGAGGTACCAATATAGACGAATTACTAGAAAAAGTGTTGCTTGAAGCTGAAATGCTTGAATTGAAAGCCAATCCAAGTAAAATGGCAGTTGGTACGATCATTGAATCTTCTTTAGACAAAGGTAGAGGGCACGTAGCTAATCTCTTAGTACAAGCAGGAACCTTAAAGATCGGAGATCCTATGGTAGCAGGAAGCTATGCCGGAAAAGTAAAGGCCATGTTCAACGAGAATGGCGAGAGCATCAAGCAAGCAGGTCCGTCTTCTCCTGTATCTATACTTGGATTAGATGGAGCGCCAAGTGCAGGTGATAAATTCAACGTCTTAGCTGACGAGAAAGAAACAAAATCTATTGCCACTAAGCGTCAGCAATTAATGCGTGAGCAAGGGATTCGAACTCAGAAGCACATCACGCTTGATGAAATTGGGCGTCGTTTGGCTATTGGAGACTTTAAAGAATTGAATGTAATCATCAAAGGTGATGTTGCTGGTTCAATCGAAGCCTTAGCAGATTCTTTATTGAAACTTTCTACTGAAAAAATTCAAGTAAATGTCATTCACAAATCTGTAGGTCAGATTTCTGATTCTGATGTATTGTTGGCCTCGGCCTCTGATGCGATTATTGTTGGTTTCCAGGTAAGACCTTCTGCAAGCGCTAGAAAACTAGCTGAAAAAGAGCAAATTGACATCAGATTATATTCTATTATTTACAAGGCTATTGAAGAATTGACAGCGGCTATGGAGGGCATGCTTGCTCCGACCATTAAAGAAGAAGTTGTTTGCAACATAGAGATCAGAGAAGTATTTAAAATCTCTAAAGTGGGTACAATTGCTGGATGTTTTGTAACTGATGGTAAAGTGTCAAGAAACACAAAAGTACGTGTTATTCGAGACGGAATAGTGATTCATACTGGAGATCTAGGCTCTTTAAAACGTTTCAAAGACGATGTGAAAGAAGTTGCTAAGGGCTATGAGTGTGGATTAAACATTGAGAAGTTTAACGACATTCAAGTGGGTGATTTAATTGAAGGGTACGAAGAGGTTGAGGTGAAAACCAAATTGGCTTAACACTGATGAAACTCGGAATTATTCTTGAGGGTAAAACTCCACCAGATAAGAGAGTTGGTCTAACGCCTGATCAATGTAAGACAATCGTCGAGCAGTATAATGAGATCAAAATTTTTGTTCAAAAAAGTGCTATTCGATGTTTTTCTGATCAGCAGTATACAGACGCAGGCCTAGAGTTGGTTGATTCAGTTGATTTTTGTGATGTTATTGTTGGAGTCAAAGAAGTGCCTTTAGATATGTTGAGTAAAGAGAAGACGCACGTCTTTTTTTCTCATACAGCAAAAAAACAGCCATACAATCGTAGGTTGTTACAAGAAATTCTAAAGCAAAACATTAACCTAATTGATTACGAGTACATTACCAATGATGATGGCAGACGATTAATCGGATTTGGCAGGTATGCAGGTATTGTTGGAGCATACAATGGCTTTTTGACATTTGGAAAAAAGCACGAACTCTTTAATTTAAAACCCGCTTTTCAGTGCGAAGATCGCAAAGAAATTGAACGAGAATTAGATCAAATTCATCTTGGAGCTATTAAAATAGTATTGACAGGATCAGGAAGAGTAAGCAGGGGAGCAAGAGAAATTTTAGAACATCTAAACGTTAAAGAAGTAACTCCTAATGAGTTTATGACTCAAAACTTTGATGATCCTGTGTTTACCAACCCATTGATTAAAGATCTATATCAACGCAAAGATGGCAAGTTGTTTGA
>JAHDHZ010000040.1 GCA_020631045.1 Flavobacteriales bacterium
CTCATAGTTTTTTGATTGATTTGATTTAGTTTAAAAGTTCATAAATGGCACAAGCACCTTGACCTGTACCTACACACATGGTTACCGCACCATATTTGTTGCCTCTTCTGCGCATTTCGTTAAATAATTGAACAGAAAGTTTGGTGCCTGTACAACCTAGTGGGTGCCCTAAAGCAATCGCTCCACCATTTACATTTACAATATCAGGATTTAACCCTAATTCATTGATTACTGCTACTGATTGAGAAGCAAAGGCTTCATTTAATTCAAATAACTCAATGTCAGAAAGTTTTAAACCTGCTTTTTTCACCGCTGCTGGAATTGCAGCTACAGGACCAATACCCATAATTCTCGGCTCAACACCAGAAACATGATAAGACACGAGCCTTGCAATTGGCTTGAGGTTTAAATCTTTCATTACTTTTTCAGATACAAGTAAAGTCATAGCAGCCCCGTCAGAAGTTTGAGAAGCATTACCTGCTGTTACGGTACCCCCTTGTTCAAATACAGGACGTAATTTTGCTAAGCCTTCTATGGTGGTGCTTTCTCTTATGCCTTGGTCGGTATCCATTACAAACTCTTTGGTTTGCATTTTTTCATTGGCATCTAAGTAATTCTCTGTTACGGTAATGGGTACAATATCATCTTTAAATTTACCCGCTTTGAGTGCCTCAGCTGCTTTTCTTTGTGAGTGAAATGCAAATTCATCTTGCATTTCACGAGTTACCTTATAATCTTTAGCAACAGCCTCTGCTGTTAAGCCCATTCCCCAATACCAATTTGGGTTGACTTTGGCAACCTCTGAGTTTGGCACAATTCTCCATCCACCAAACGGAATTGGAGACATGGTTTCTGCTCCGCCCGCTAAAATAACATCAGACATTCCTGCCGCGATTTTAGCATGTGCAATTGCGATGGTTTCAACTCCTGAAGAGCAATATCTATTTACAGTCATTCCTGGAACCTTATCTGTGTCAAGGCCCATTAATGAAATCATTCTACCGATGTTTAAGCCTGTTTCAGCTTCTGGAGTAGCGTTTCCGACAATAACATCTTCGATACGTTCTACATCTAGTTGCGGAATATCAGTTAAGATTTTCTTGACCACATTGGCAGCTAAATCGTCAGCTCTATAATTTTTGAAAGCGCCTCTCGGGGCTTTACCAACTGCTGTTCTGTAAGCAGATACTATATATACGTTTTGACTCATGTGTTAAATTTTTGTTGCAATTTTTAATAATCCATTTACAGAGAGGTCTTCATCTATTTTTGGCCAATGAATTCCATAACCAGATGGAGAAATTTGATATTCTTTGCGATCATCTTCTGAACAGTTATATAAACGGTTAGAAGCTTTTTGTAGATCTATTTTGTATTGGTTTCCGCTCATATTTATGATTAAAAAGTTTTGTTCAAAATAAATGTCTGTTATTTGTTTTGCTTCACTCATTTATTAAAGTAATTATTCCATTGTTCAACGATATAATCAAAGTGCTGATAAATAATTTTCTTCACTTCTTTTTTGTCTTTAGGTCCAAGGTGATAACTGCTTCCTTCAACGACTTCAAATTCTTCAATTTTTAACCAGTATTTACATTCCATATCACCTTTGGTAGCATGTATATGGATGGGTTCGTTTCCTTCGTTAGAGTAAAAGAAAAATCGCCATCCGAATATAAGCAGTACCGTGGGCATTTGTTTTTTAGTTTCTTAAGATTTTACCAGTCTTAACTAAGCTTTCCATACGCTTTAATGTCTTTTCTTTTTGACATAATTCTAAGAACGTTTTACGCTCTAAGTCTAATAGATATTGTTCTGATACTTCGGTAATTGCAGAGAGATTTCCACCCGCAAGTACAGTGCCCAGTTTTTCTGAGATTAAAGCATCATGCTCTGAAATATATTTTCCGTGTAACATAGAATCTGCTCCTACATATACAATACCTAAAGCCTCTTTACCCAATACTTTGATGTCTTTACGCATAGGTTTTTGTGTGTATCCGTTAAAGGCCAGATCAAGTGCTTTGTGCTTAGCAGCAGTAAGTTGATAGTCTCTAGAAACAACTACGGTGTCAACACCTTTTCTTAAATAACCCAGATCAAATGCTTCGTAAGCTGAAGTAGCAACCTTTGCCTGACCTATTGTTAAAAAGCGATTTCTAAATTGGTTGATACGCATATCGCCTTCGTGTAATTCATCGGCAAAACGAAGCGCGAACTCTTTAGTTCCACCCCCGCCAGGAATAACACCAACACCGAATTCAACCAATCCGATATAGGTTTCGGCATGTGCCACAACTGCATCTGCATGCATGGTGAGCTCACATCCACCCCCTAAAGCTAAATTGTGCGGCGCAACTACTACCGGAATGGAAGAGTAACGCACACGCATCATAGTGTCTTGAAAACGTTTGATGGCGAAGTTTAGTTCGTCCCACTCTTGCTCGATGGCCATCATTAAAATCATGCCCACGTTTGCGCCAGCCGAGAAATTTTCTCCATCGTTTGAGATGACTAATCCATCATAACTTTGTTCAGCGATATCCAAGGCTTTGTTAATGCCTTCAATTACTTCAGCACCGATGGTGTTCATTTTTGTATGAAACTCTAGGTTTAAGATTCCATCGCCTAGATCGACTAGGGTAGTGCCCGCGTTTTTCCAAACCGTATTGCTTTCTCTTAGGTTGGCAAGAGCGAGTACTTGGTCAGAACCCGGAATTACTTTGTATGATTTTGATGGAATGTCATAGTACTTACTTTTACCATCTTCTACTTTGTAAAACGAAGTATTTCCACCCTCAATCATTTCATATACCCAAGCAGCTGGCTTAAGCTCAAGTTCTTCCATTACTTTAAGCGCATTTTTAATGCCGATAGCATCCCAGGTTTCAAAAGGGCCAGCTTGGTAACCAAACCCAGCTTTCATAGCATCGTCGATCTTGTACAACTCATCAGAAATCTCAGGAATTCTATTGGTGACATATTGAAACAATGAAGAGAATGTCTTTTTGTAGAATTCAGCTGCCTTGTCTTGCCCCATAAAAGTCATAGACAATCGTTTCTTTAAATCATCAATGGGTTTTAAAAGTGCTAGGGTAGGAAAGTTTACTTTCTTTTTGTCGACATACTCAAGTGTTTTTAGATCAAGCACCTGAATGTTTCTTTTGCCTTCAGCAGTTTTAGATTTTTTGTAAAAACCTTGTTTTGTTTTAGACCCGAGCCACTTATTGTCGATCATTTTCTGCAAGTACTCAGGCAATTCAAATAAGCTGCTGCGCTCATCTTTAGGGCAGTTGTCTTTCACTCCTGTAGCAACTAAAGCTAAAGTGTCTAATCCTACGACATCTGCAGTTCTAAAGGTCGCAGATTTTGCACGACCAATAATAGGACCTGTAAGTTTGTCTACTTCGTCTACCGTTAAACCTAGTTCAGTAACGGTGTGAAAAATATCTTGAATGGCAAACACACCCACTCTATTGGCAATAAAGGCAGGGGTGTCTTTTGCCAAAACAGTTGTTTTACCTAAGAAGCGCTTACCGTAATCCATTAAGAAAGACACCACCTCTTTGTCGGTGTCTTTGGTTGGAATTATTTCTAACAGCTTAAGGTATCTTGGTGGGTTAAAAAAGTGTGTGCCGCAAAAATGTTTTTTAAAATCATCGCTTCTGCCTTCGGTCATTAAGTGAATTGGAATACCTGAAGTATTTGAAGTAATTAATGAACCTGGCTTTCTGAATTTCTCAATGTTTTCAAACACCTGTTTTTTAATGTCTAAGCGTTCGATGACAACCTCGATTACCCAATCAGCATCTTTGATTTTTTCTAAATCATCGTCAAGGTTTCCTGTGGCGATTCGAGAAGTAAAGCTTTTATCGTAAATCGGAGAAGGCTTTGATTTTAAGGCAAACTTTAAGGCATCGTTTACAATTTGATTACGCTCTTTTGGGTTTTTAGAATCTTTCGCCTCTTTGGGTACGATGTCTAGTAATAAAACATCTAAGCCAATGTTTGCAAAGTGGCAGGCAATTCTAGAGCCCATTACGCCTGAACCAATTACTGCTACTTTTTTAATTCTTCTTTTCATAGCTTTTTTTTCTGCTTGTTTTGTTGCTACTGCTTCCATATTATTTTGCTACTGTTTTACTTTCAAAAATATTATGCTCGCTCAAGATAGTATTTATTGAGGTCATAACATCTAAGAAGTGTTCTATTTTTTTTGGTTCTAAATGGTCGTATAAATGCTGGTTGAAACACAGTACATTTTTCTTAGCCAATTTACGCACTCGAAGGCCTTCTTTGGTTAAGAATAAACGCACCATTCGACCATCTTCTTTGTCTTGCTGTTTCTGAATTAAACCTTTGTCTTCCATAGATTTTAAAATGCGCGAAAGAGAGGTCGATTCCATGCCCATAGCTGGGCCTAATTTGGTGGATGGAGTACCCTGTTTATTGTTGATGTTTAACAGTACAAAGCCCTGTGCCATAGTAAGGCCTGCCTGAGCGCCTTGGGCATTGTACATACGCGCAATCTTTTGCCAGACATTGCGAATGTGAAAATCAAACATTTCTTCTTTTTGCATGGGGCATTTATTATGCTTGCATAACAAATGTATGAAAAATATATTTGTTATGCAAGCATAGGAGTTAGGGGTGTGCAATAAAAAAAGCCCCAATGAATTGAGGCTTTTATAATGTTATAAAATAAGTAGGTTTTTGGTTCTGTCTGTAGAATTATACTCCTACTTTGACACTGATGGTTTCGTAAGGAGTAATGACTCCGTCAATTGTACGCTCATACAATCTAAAATAGTGTGTTCCGCCCTCAAATACATCAACTGATGAGCTGTAGCTCTGAGTTTGATTTGAATTGTTGCCAGTTGCATTTATTTGATCAACAGTTTCAAAGTTTTCTTCTATAAATTCTTGACATGGAGCTAAATGTTTGATAATGAAATGGTCAACGTTGAGCTCTGATGATGTTTTAAAATTTAACTCAACGTATTCTGTATTGATGGCCCAAGTACCATTAAAACTGATTAAGCTCAAAGGTAAGGTTGTGCAATCGTACACAACACCAGTGGTGATTTGGTTGATTGATGCTCCATCAAAAAGAGCGATGTGATCAGCGGCAGTATTGCCTGGAGTAGAGGTTGTTGAATTGTTAGGGTCTTGTCCTAAAGCAATATTATTGTCGCCGTTTATTAACACATCAGTTCCGTAAAGATAGATGTCGTCTCCGATCGCAAAAGAACCGCATGCTGTTGAGTTGTTGGTGATTTCGGTATTGCCCTCAAGTTTTAAATCGTCTCCGATGTAAATATCAGCAGATAATCCAAAGGTTGTATTTACACTTGATAAAAGTACGTCTTCATTTGTAGAGAAATCGCCTTCAACAATGAAGGTGCTGTTTGAAAGTTCAAACCCAAACCCTGATGCTGATCCGTTCGGATTTGTATTAAACCTGGCGCTTGCGTTTAATTCAATTGTGATGTCTGCATTGTGCGTGAATGTTGCAGTTGTGTTGTTGTTCGGAAAATCAATGTTGTGTTTTATTACAATATTATCATTGATTGAAGGAACGCTTCCGGTTGACCAAGTGCTGGGGTCGTCCCAATTACCGTCTTTAATAGTTTCAATACTGTTAGTAGATCTCAATCCAATGCAGTCTTGGTATGTTAGGGTTGGATTGTTTGGTGAGTTGTTAGAACCTTTCTTCTTGCATGATCCAAAAGAAGCAATGCTTAAAGAAGAGATTATGATTATAGCTTTAGAAATTGATTTATTCATTTGTTTTACTTAAAGGGCAAAATTAAGAATAAAATTCTTTACAAATCAAATAAATCAAAGTGATGTTTTAATTAAGGTTATTGTATTTTTCTAGAGCTTCTTTTAGGCATTCAATAGCTTGTTTTAAATCTTCTTTATTTAATACATACGCAATGCGTACTTGTTTTTTGCCTAATTCAGGGTTGGCATAAAAACCTGTAGCAGGGGCTAACATCACAGTTTTGCCATTGTATTGAAAATCTTCTAAAAGCCATTGGCAGAATTTATTGCTGTCATCTATTGGGAGCTGGGCGATGCAGTAAAATGCTCCTTTTGGTTTGGCGACTTTAACGCCTGTGATTTTTGACAGGCCATCAACTAAAAGGTCGCGGCGTGATTTGTATTCAGTAATGATCTCGTTAAGATAACTAGCAGGTTCATCAAAAGCAGCTTCTCCCATAATTTGCCCCAAGGTTGGAGGAGAGAGTCTGGCTTGCGCAAACTTTGTTGCCGCATTGGTTAGGTCTTTGTTTTTAGATAAGAAGACTCCTATGCGGCTTCCGCACATACTGAAACGTTTAGAAAGCGAATCCATCAAGACGATGTTTTGGTGAATCTCTGAGAATTGCATGACAGATTCATGAGTATGCCCATCATAACAAAACTCTCTGTATACTTCATCAGCAAATAAGTATAAATCGTGTTTTTTGATGATGTTAGCTAGTTCTGTTAATGCCTCTTTTGTATATAAAGCTCCGGTTGGATTGCCTGGATTGCAAATCAGAATGCCTTTGGTTTTTGGTGTTATTTTTGACTCAATTGCGTTGATGGGTGGAAGCGCAAATTCATCATCAATAGTACTGGTGATAGTAACTACTTTAACGCCAGCTGCGGTTGCAAATCCATTGTAATTGGCGTAGTAAGGCTCAGGTATAATCACTTCGTCGCCTGGGTTAAAGCAAGAGAGAAATCCAAACAACAAAGCCTCAGACCCTCCAGTAGTGACGATGATTTCTTCACTTGAAGTATCAATGCCTACTTGTTTGTAGTAATTGACCAATTTTTCTTTGAAACTTTCAATGCCAGTTGAATTTGAATAGGCAATGACATGAGTATCTAAATTTTTCACTGCTTCTAATGCCTTGTTTGGTGTTTGAATATCAGGTTGGCCAATGTTTAAATGGTAGATATGCACGCCTCGCTTTTTAGCTTGCTGGGCAAATGGCACCAACTTTCGAATTGGTGAAGCTGGCATTTGATTGGCTTTCAAAGAAAGAGTAGGCATAGAAGGAGCATTTAGTGTAAAAATAAAAAAGCCCCATCAAAATGACGAGGCTTTTCAATACTTTTTATTTTAAAAAGCTTACTTGGCTACTGGAGCTGTTGTAGAGGCTTTTTTTACAGGAGAGGTTTCTTCTTTTGGAGCAGCCTCAATGTTTCCTTTAATGCGAATCACTTTTGTTTTTTCGTTGGTAGCATTTGAGGTAATGGTCACAGACTTGTTGATAGGACCAACTCTTTTAGAATCGTATTTCACTTTGATTTCACCAGTTTTTCCTGGAGCGATAGGCTCTTTTGGCCACTGAGGAACTGTGCATCCGCAAGATCCTTTAGCGTTTTCAATGATCAAAGGCTCAGAACCTGTGTTTTTGAACGTAAATACGGTCGATGCGTCTCCATGTTGTTTCATGTCTCCGAAATCGTGTACTTCTTTTTCAAATTCAATAGTTGCGCCTCCGCCCAATTCTTGAGCAAAGCCAGTGAAAGAGAACATTAATGCGATAGAAAATAATAACTGTTTCATGATAATAAATGTTTTAATAGTTTCAAATGTATAGATTAATCAAGGGTTTTCAAAAATAAAAATTATAAATTTTGTTAATGTTGTAATCTGTGTTGTAAGTTTTATTTTAAATAAGGTTTAACAATTTAAAAAGAATAGATTTTTGAGCTCTCATCACAAAAAACACCTCTAAAAATCAGCAAACCCTCTTAAAAAACCAAGATGCTCTGCCTGGTTTTTTTCGCGCACTGGCCAGCGCTGCTTTGCAATTTTTATGTTGTTTTTTGAATATTCGAACTCAAAAACATATTCTATTTTTAAAGAAATTAAAACAAGAATTGTGCCAGGGATTCATCTTTTTTAGTAAGCAGAAAAAATATTTCTCGGCTCCTGATCCTTTCGGATCAAAGTTTCTCGAAATAAATTTTTTCTGCTTACCAAAAAAGATCTCGCTTATAAGGTAGTCCGGATAGAAGAAAGTAGCTTGTAGTGTGAGAAAAAAGTGATTGGTGCGAAAGAAAACATCTTTTGGGGTGCCTTCAAACCTTGCGTTTGTCAGCACCCCAAAAGATGTTTTCTCAAGCTACCAATCGTTTTTCTTAAGATACGGAGGCTTTCTGAAGACCTGTAAGAAAGACCCCGAAATCTTTAGTAAAACCTTTTTTCTAAACGACAACTACTTCAAATAGCCGGAGAAAACTCCAGAAAATAAATAATGCTGAAAACCAGCTCTGCCTAAAAGAAATACTGAAAAACTGATCCAAATACCATGATTGCCTAGAACAGGCGCAAGAGAAAATAAAGCAATTACAAAGAGCAGAAAAGCTCCGAGCATTGAATCGCGCATTGCCCTAGCTGCTTTAAAACCCACAAAGATGCCGTCATATACATAAGAAGCGGTTGCTAAAATGGGGATGATCACCATCCAAACATAAAAGGGGTTGATTTGATGAATTAAGCTTTTGTCAGAGGTAAAAAGTTGTAAGATGGGCTCTTGGGCAAAAAAGTATGCTAAAGAGATAAAGAGCGCAAATCCAAAGCTGTACAAAAAGCACAAGCGAATGGTTTGTTTGATTTTATGGGTGTTGTTTGCTCCGCGGTATTTTCCGACTAAACTCTCAGCTGCGTGGGCAAAGCCGTCAATGGCAAAACTCATCCAATTGATCAGTTGCAATAAAATGGTGTTGATGGCTAAAATTTGGGTTGACGCATCGTTTGAAAAGCGGTAGATCAACACAAAGCTCAAAGACAAAGCTAGGGTGCGTAAAAAAATGTTTTGGTTTAAACTAAATAGTTCTGAAAGGTCTTGGAATTTGAGCTTAAAGTACTTGAATTTGAGGTATTTTGGGTATTGTTTGAACAAGAGTAATAAGGCAATAAAAAGCCCTGTGTATTGCGCAATTACAGTGGATAGCGCAACGCCTTTAATGCCCATGTTTAGATGTTTGACCGTGTAGTAATTTAAGGAAATGTTGATGACATTGATCACAATGGTGATCAATAAAGGTGATTTGGTATTTTGAAGGCCAAAAAAACTGCCAAATACCACCATGAGTAAAAGTGCTGCAGGTGCTGCTAAAATGCGTGTTTTGTAGTAATTCAGCTCAAGACTTTGAGTGGTGCTTTCAATGCCAAAAAGTAGGCTGGAAAATTCAAAAATGGGACTTTGAAAAATCAGAATTAAAAAGCTGAGCAATAGAATTAAACTGGCATTTTGGTAAAAAGCTTGGGCAGATGTTTTTTCATCTTTTGCCCCAAAAGCATTGGCAATCATCGCCGTTGAGCTGATGCGTACAAAACCCATATTCCAATAGATAAAATTAAAGAGCATGGAGGCGATTCCAATCGCGGCAATGTGAGCTGTAGAAATATAGCCCATCAAAGCAATGTCTACAGTTGAAAGTAGTGGCACAGAGATGTTGCTTAAAATATTGGGAAGGGCAAGGCGGTGTATTTCTTTGTGCATCTCTTGTGGGGCTTGCGTCATTTTCTTTGAAACAAAAAAGGCGCTAGAAAAGCGCCTTTTTTCATCAAATTTTTTTCTTAAGAGCCAGCCTTGACACTGGGATAAACACCCTTTATGTTCTTGTTGTAAAAACTGCCTTTAGAACTGGCGTTTTTGAAATCGTGCCATACTTGTGTAGGCACACTTGAATAAAAATAAAGCTCATCATTTAAGCCGATCAAAAGCGCTCCTTGAAGAGCATCACAGCTAAAAAAGCTGATATCTCGAACAAAAGAGCTGTTGGGTGTAGATTTAAATTCAGAAATAATTAAATCTTCTCTCTCAAATAAAAGATCTTCTGCTTGCTCATACGAAGTGAAAGAGTTAGGTATCAAGCATTGATTTTCTTGTTGGCCACAGCCAGATCCTGAGCTTAAAAAAACACTTAAAATAAAGATGCTTAAAAATATTTTGTAGGGCTTCATGATTTTAATTTTAATGCAAAGCTCTAAAAACAAGTAGCGCAAGTCAAGTTTTTTTACTTTTGTCATAAGTTTACCTGTCTATGAAAATTTCTTACAAGTGGTTGCAAGACTACATTGAAACTAATCTTACTGCTGAGCAAGCAGCTGAAAAATTGACCGATACTGGCCTTGAAGTCTCAAAAGTGCATCAGTTTAACTCGCTAGGCTCTAATCTGCAAGGCTTTGTGGTAGGAGAGGTGAAAGCGCTTGAAAAGCACCCCAATGCCGATAAATTAAAGTGTACAAAAATTGATGTGGGCACTGCAGTACTCGACATTGTATGTGGAGCGCCCAATGTGGCGGCAGGGCAGAAAGTAGTGGTGGCTACAGAAGGTACAGTGATTCAGCCCAAAAATGGTCAGGGGTTCACCATTAAAAAGTCAAAATTACGAGGAGAGCCTTCTGAAGGCATGCTCTGCTCTGAAGTTGAAATTGGAGTGGGTGAAGATAATTCAGGTATTCTAGTCTTAGAAGCTTCTGCTCAAGTAGGGGCAAAAATTGAAGAGCATTTTAAGGCCTACACTGATCAGGTAATTGAAATTGATCTGACTCCGAATAGAACTGATGCGATGTGTCATTATGGTGTAGCCAGAGATTTAAGGGCGAGTCTGTACAATGAAAGTGTTGCCTTAAAATTACCTGAGCTTAAAGAGTTGACCTTTGAGGCTGGCAATCACATTGCCGTTGAGGTGCAAGATAATGAGGCCTGCCCAAGATATATGGGAGTGACCCTAGAAAATGTTCAGGTAAAAGAGTCGCCTGATTGGTTGAAAAACAGGTTGCTCGCAGTTGGGTTAAGACCAATCAATAATGTGGTAGATGTTACCAATTATGTGATGCATGAACTGGGTCACCCTTTGCATGCCTTTGATGCCGATCAGATTAAGGGTGAAAAGATCGTGGTTAGAAAAGCTCAAAAAGGAGAAAAAATTAAAACCTTAGATGAGGTAGTTAGAGATTTAACTGAGCAAGATTTGTTGATTTGTGACAAGGATGATGCGATGTGTTTAGCGGGTGTTTTTGGCGGAATCGATTCTGGGGTGAGTGCCAAGACCAAACGCATCTTTTTAGAGTGCGCGGCTTTTGAGCCGGTGCATGTAAGAAAGACAGCAAAGTCTCAAGGCTTGCATACTGATGCTTCGTTTCGTTTTGAGCGTGGGGTCGATGTAGGCAACACCAAGCAGGTCTTGACTAGAGCTGTGAATGTATTGCAAGAACTCACGGGTGCTAAATTAGTAGGATCGCTTATTGATGAATATGCTGAAGCACAAGAGCTGAAGCAAGTTGGTTTTGATCTAGCTAACTACTCAAGAATTATGGGGCACAAGATTGAGCAGCCAGTTTTAGAAAAGATTTTTCAGGTGCTTGAATTGAAAGTGCTTGAGCAAAAAGAACACCTATACACCCTTCAAGTACCAGCTTACAGAGTGGATGTCACCAGAGAAATTGATGTGATTGAAGAAGTGGCACGTATTTATGGTTATAACAATATTGCTTTACCATCTACCCAGTCTGTAAGTTTTGCTTCGCAATCTAAAGAAGATTACCAGCAAGCTTTAAAACAACGCATTGCGTATTTTTTAAGTGCCAATGCTTGTAAAGAGATCATGACCAATTCTTTGGTCAGCAAAGAGTTGTTGGCAAAGCACAACTATGATCAAGATTTAGTTGAAATGCAAAATCCGTTGAGTTCAGAGCTAGATGTTTTGCGCCCTACCTTATTATTTTCTCACTTAGATGCACTTACGCGTAACTTGAACCACAACAACAAGGCATTACGCTTTTTTGAGTGTGGTAAAACCTATCATCTAAGCGATGCTTACAAAGAAAAAAACTGTCTGCAGATCTCTTTGGCTTCTGAAGAAATCGAACATTGGAACAACACCTACCAATCTGGTTTTTATGCCCTTAAAGCCTTGGTTGATGGATTGCTTGAGCATCTAGGCTTTGCAGTTTCAAACTTTAAAATTAAAGAGGTGGCTAAAGATTTTGAGTATGGGATTTCTTATGTGAAAAAGAAACTAACACTTCTGCAAATGGGAGCAATCAATTCGGCTTTCACAAAAACCATGGATGTAAAATCTACAGTATTTATGTGTCAGCTTGATTTTGATTTATTATTTGAACTTATTCAGCAGCAAAAAACAAGGTTTTCACCGATCAATAAGTTTCCGACTGTGAAGCGTGATCTTGCTTTGTTGATTAACAAACAAATCACTTTTGCTCAGCTACAAGCCAAAGCCTTTGAAATGAGCCCTAAATATTTAAAGCAGGTCGATCTTTTTGATGTGTATCAAGGCAAGGGCATTGCAAATGATCAAAAGTCATATGCCTTGCGATTGACCTTTGAAGATGCTAAACAGACCTTTACCGATGAGCAGATTAATGCTGAGGTTGATAAAGTTTTAAAGGCCTACACACAATCTTTTAAGGCTTCTTTGCGTTAGGCATTGAATGGTGATTTAGGCTAGATGTTTCAGTTTTTGCTCTCGCGCCTCTCTTTTGTTTTTGTGCTTAACGCGCTTGTTAAACCTTTATGGGTGTTTGGTGTTGATCGGGTGTTTCAAAATCGAATTGGAGCTGAAGGGTATGGGGCGTATTTTTCGTTGTTCTCGCTGAGTTTGATTTTGAATTTTCTTTTAGATTTTGGCATGACTAGTAGCAATATGCGTGCGGTGGCAAGACAAACAGTATCTAAAAAAATGGGATTTGCTCAGCATTTACAAGTTAGAGCGCTTCTATTGATGGCTTACATGACCATTTTATTATTGGTAGGATTACTACTCAATCTCAGCATGTTTTCTTTGAGTTTATTAGCTATTTTAGGGTTGAATCAAGTCTTGAACCAAAACATTTTATTTCTAAGATCTCATTTGTCAGGCAATCAAAAGTTTGGCTTAGACTCTATTTTTTCTGTGCTTGATAAGTTTCTGTTGGTAGTGTTTTTGGGTGGATGTTTTTTGATCTATGCTGATTTTGTGCCCTCTGTCATGCAGTTTGCGGCAGCTCAAACCACTGTGTATTTATTTGTTTTTGCTTTGCTTTTGGGTGGATCAAAGCATTCTTTGAAAGGCATATTGAAGCCTTTGAAGCGCTCTGTAGTGATTGAGATTCTTAAAAAAAGTTTTCCGTATGCTTTGTTGAGTTTTTTAATGGTCATGTACTTGCGTGTAGATGCCGTAATGTTAAAAATAATGCTGGTTGATGGAGATTATTGGGCGGGAATTTACGCCCATTCGTACCGCATTTTTGATGTGCTTTCTATGGTTGGATTTTTATCGGCTTCTGTATTGTTGCCTTTTTTTGCTCGAAAGATCAAAGAAGGAGCGCGCTTAAAAAAACTCTTGCATCAATTAGGGGGTTCAGCCATTATACTTGCTTTAGTAGTCTCAGCAATTGGAGTTTGGTTTGCACAAGACATTTTAGCGCTTTTGTACACAGAAAAAGTTACTGAAATTTCTTTACAAACCTTTCAAGTCTTGATGTTAAGTCTGTGGGCGGTAGCAGTCTTTTATGTGTACAGTACTTTTTTAACCGCTTTAGGTAGTTTAAAAACCTTAAATACAATTGCTGCTTTAGCTTTAGGTGCAAATATTGTGTTGAATGCATTTTTAATACCCACATATACCTCTTTGGGCGCAGCCATTGCAAGTTTAATTAGTCAAAGTATTGCAGCAATTGCATTTATTGTTTTTGCGCACAAAGCCAACAAATAGTAACTTTGCACCTTATGAGTAAAGATCAGTCTTCTTTTTTTGATTCAAGTTCTTTGTTAGGGCTTTTGTACAACAACTATAAAAATCTCGTTGCCATTGCCTTTATAACAGCAGTATTGGCATCGGTAGTGGCCTTATTGATTCGCCCCAAATACAAATCAACTGTGGTGTTGTTTCCGGCCCAGACGAACTCGCTGGCAAAATCCTTGTTTGTCGAAGATCCAACCGGAAAAAAAGATGTCTTGGCCTTTGGTGAAGAAGAGCAAGCAGAACAAATGTTACAGATTTTACATTCAGATGAAATTTTATCGACCCTAGATGAAAAATATAACTTGATGGCCCACTATGGTATTGAGAAAGATGATGAGTATAAATACACTGAACTCAACAAAGAATTTGAAGACAATGTAAGCTATAGAAGAACAGAATACCAGTCAATTGAAATCAGTGTGCTAGATTACTATCCTGATACCGCAGCGATGATCGCCAATGATATTGCGGCCTTGATTGATTCTGTGAAAAATCGTGTGCAAAAAGAACGCGCTGTATTGGCTACTCAAATTTTGCACGATGAGTACAAGCGGCTTGAAAAACGTATTCAAGGCCTTGAAGAAGATTTGGTGTTTTACAGAGATAAAGGCGTACTTGACTTTGAAACCCAGGTTGAAAAATACAGTGAGCAATTGGGTATTTCAATTAATTCAGGCAAGCAAGCGGCGGCAAAAGTGTTACAAAGAAAATTAGATACCTTGGCTAAGTATGGAGCCGCAGCTGATGGACTGGTCGAACAAATTTTATTAGAACGCGAGCGCTTAGTCTTATTGATTGAGAGTTATGAAGAGGCGCGCGTTGATGCAGAGACAAGTTTGCCCAATACTTTTATTGTAAACAAAGCTTATCCGGCAGAGAAAAAATCATACCCCATTCGTTGGTTGATTGTAGTTGCCTCAGTAGCTGTTGTGATGTTTCTAGCCATTTTGTTTTTGGTTATTCAGCAGCAAATTAGCAAGCAAGCTTAATAGAGCTTTAAGATGCTTTTGGCTATCAAACAAAACTGGATACTCTCAGCCATCACAGCTTTTGTGTTGTTGCTCTGCTGTTCTCTTTATTTTGAGCTCTATTATACATTTTTGATTCCTGTTTTTTTAGGTGTGCTTTGGGCTTTTGTGTTTCGACTTGATTGGATTCACAGCCTACTTTTTATAGGTATTCCCCTCTCAGTGAATATAGAAGATATTGGCCTTGGGTTTGGTCTTTCACTGCCTACAGAGCCTTTAGTTTTTGGTCTTTTATTAGTGGTGCTTGTTAAGCTTTTTGAGCGCCCTTTGGTTATAAGGCAGCTTTTTAAACATCCCTTAACTTGGTTGGTGTTGACTTATTTGTTTTGGGTGTTTTTAACCGCCCTTACATCAGTACGTATAGCAGTTTCGATGAAGTTTTTCATCTCTAAATTGGCTTATGTTTTGAGTTTTTATGTCTTGGGGTTTGTAGTGCTTAAAGACGCGCCTTTTAAACAAATGCAGCGCCTGTTTTATTTGTATGCCATTCCTTTAGCTCTTGTGATTATATATACCCTTGTCAGGCATACTTTGCACGCTTATGATGAGAAAGCAGCCCATTGGGTAATGCAGCCTTTTTTTAAAGATCATACCATTTACGGAGCAATTGTCGCCTTTATCTGCCCTTTTGTGCTCTTGCATTTTTTTAAGAAAAAGGACCATTTTTTAGCACATTTCGTAGCTTTTTTATTCTTATTGATTTACACTTTTGGTATTATTTTCAGCTATACCCGAGCTGCTTGGATTAGCCTTTTAGGAGCTTTTGGTTTATATATAATTTTAAAATTAAAAGTTAAGCCTGTTGTGTTGTTTTTGGGTGGATGTGCGTTGGCTTTGTTGCTGCTTATGAATGCCTCTGAAATTCAAATGAGTTTAGAGAAGAATAAACAAGACTCTTCAGATGATTTGGTTGAGCATGTGCAATCTATTTCAAATGTGGCCTCGGACGCTTCAAATCTTGAGCGCTTAAACCGCTGGAATGCAGCGCTTAAAATGTTTGCTCAGCGCCCTGTATTTGGATTTGGCCCAGGCACCTATATGTTTGAATATGCCCCTTTTCAATCTTCTAGAGACTTAACCATCATCAGCACCAATTTTGGAGATGCAGGCAATGCGCACAGTGAATATTTAGGGCCTTTGGCTGAAATGGGTTTGGTGGGCATGCTGTTGATGATTGCTTTTGTAGTATATGCTTTTATCTTGGGGTTTAGAAATTATCATTTTTATAAGCGAGAAGAAAAGCATCTTTTGGCTGCTGTCTTTTTAGGTTTTATGACCTATGTGGCACATGGTGTGTTGAACAACTATTTAGATACAGATAAGGCTTCTTGTTTGTTTTGGACGGTGCTGGTATTTTTGGTTGTGGTTGATATGAGACGAAAACAGATTACTAGTTTGTAGTATTCTTTTTTGAACGAATTTTCAAAAAATGACATAAAAATTGCAAAGCAGCGCGGGACTGTGCGACAAAAAAACCGGGCGAAGCAATCCGATTTTTTGGGAGGGTTTGCTCATTTTTATAGGCTTTTTTTGTGATGAGTGAAGAAAAGAATACTACAAACTAGTAGGCTGTTTTAATTGAACCGCACTGTCAACAAGGCAATATCATCTAAATAAGGATTCTTGGCTCGGTGCACATCAAGCTGTTCAATGATTTTTTCATTAATCATAGCAGCTGAACAAGTTTTGTGATTGAGTAGAAGCTTTTCAATTTTTTCTTGATCAAATTCTTCTTGCGCATCATTCAACGTATCGATAATACCATCGGTGTAAGTTACCAATATGTTTGAGTTTTGCAGCTCGACTTTGCCAATTTCAACTTTTGGGATTTCATCTAACATACCCATGCCTGTGCAGCCCAATGAGAGTTGTTCTACTTTGTTTTTCTTGAGTAAGAGCGGAGGCTGGTGGGCAGCATTGATGTATTCTAAAACTTTTGTTTTGTTGTTGTACTTGGCTAAAAACATGGTCACAAATCGTTCACCTCTCGCGTTTTCTACTACTTTTTTATTCAGTAAATGCGCGACTTCTTCAAGTGAAGGATTATACGTAACAAGTGCTCTTAGGTTGGCGATAAAATTAGCCATTAAAAGTGCAGCTGAAATACCTTTTCCGCTCACATCAGCTAAGCAAAATACTGATTCGTCTTCATTGATTTCAATGTAGTCATAAATGTCGCCTCCGACCTTAGAATGAGGTTTGTAAATGACATTGACCTCATAATGATTGTTGTTGGGCAGGGTTTTAGGAAATAGCATGTGCTGCATCTCAGAAGCCATTTCAAGCTCTTTATCTAAAATTTGTCTGTTGATATTTTCTTTAGCCAGGCGTTTGTTTTCAATTGCAACTAAAATGATATTGGCCAAGGTTTGAATAAAAGGTAGGTGCTTGATGATTGGGCTAATACTGAGCTGTTGCTCATCTTGATCGCCCAATAAAATATAAGCAAGGGCGGTTTCTTTGTGGTAAACAGGTACTACAATGTCAAATGAATCAACATTGTTGTCGTCTTTTATTTCAACTAGATTAATCTCTTTAATGGCCGTTAAGTGCTGCTCTACATCAATCTCTGAAAAGCCTTCAATATCAAACCCAAACCCTAATTTTTTCACCCATCCTGCTTGGCCTTCTTTTACATACATAATGAGCTTGCCGATACCCAAAGGACCCTTTAAAATGGATTCAAATAGACTCAGTAAATTGCCAGCAGATTGATTGTTGTTGATGCTCTTGGTGACCTCAAGCAATAGATTTAGCTTGAAGTCTTTGATCTTTGAACGCTTTTTTGAGCGTTCTTGTTTTTGGGCATCTGTCATTACCTTTTGAAAATACGATAAAAAAATGAATTTACCCTATTTTAAGAGCTCTGCGGAGTTTCTTTTGGGGGCACTCAAAGCTTGTCTTTGACCGCCCCCAAAAGAA
>JAHDHZ010000006.1 GCA_020631045.1 Flavobacteriales bacterium
TGCCATCAAAAATCACAGGGGCATTTAACCCTTCTTTGATTTGCTGAAAATCAGGCGTTCTAAAAGCTGACCATTCAGTGGTGATGGCTAAAGCATCTGCTCCTTGAATAGCTTCATATTGATTGGAGCAAAAGGTAATGCGATCGCCAAATAAGGCTTTCACATTGCTCATTGCCTCAGGGTCATAAGCTTTTACTACAGCGCCTTTGTCAAGTAAGCGTTCGATGATTTCAAGGGCAGGAGCCTCTCTAATGTCATCGGTGTTGGGTTTAAATGCGAGTCCCCAAACCCCAATGGTTTTGCCTTTTAAATTTTCGCCAAAATAAGCTAAGATTTTATCAAATAAGACTTCTTTTTGCTTCTTATTTACCTTTAAAACAGAATCTAAGATTTTAAAATCATACTTAAATTCTTGAGAGGTTTTCACTAAGGCTTGTACGTCTTTCGGGAAACAGCTTCCGCCATAACCAATACCTGGAAACAAAAAGCGCTTGCCAATTCTTGAGTCAGAACCAATGCCTTTTCTCACTTGATCAACATCAGCGCCGACCAATTCACAAAGGTTTGCAATTTCATTCATGAAAGAGATCTTGGTAGCTAAGAACGAGTTGGCTGCATATTTGGTTAATTCGGCTGATTTCTCATCCATAAATATGATTGGATTGCCTTGACGCACGAAAGGAGCGTAGAGTTCACGCATTTTAGCTTCTGCTTTTTCAGAGCTTGTGCCAATCACCACACGTTCTGGTTTCAAGAAATCTTCAACAGCAAAGCCTTCACGCAAAAATTCAGGGTTTGAAATCACATCAAACTCTACTTTGGCATTTTTAGCTACCGCTTTCTCTACTTTTTCTGCAGTGCCTACAGGAACAGTGCTTTTGTCTACGATGATTTTATAATCGGTAATGATCTTGCCTAGTTCTTCAGCTACACCTAAGACATAAGACAAGTCAGCGCTTCCGTCTTCTCCGGGTGGAGTGGGTAGGGCTAAAAAGATGACTTCAGCCCCGTCAACCGCTTCTTTTAGATTAGTAGTGAAGTGCAGTCTGTTTTGCTTTAAGTTGCGTTCGAAATGTACGTCTAATTGAGGTTCGTAAATGGTTAAAATGCCATTTTTTAGTTTTTCAACTTTTTGCTCATCAATATCTACACAAATTACGTTGTTGCCCGTCTCGGCAAAGCAAGTGCCGGTAACTAGCCCTACGTAACCTGTTCCTACAACAGCAATATTCATAGTTTATTTAAAATAAGATTTAACAGAATCAGTAATATAGTTGAGTTGCGCTTGATCCATTTCTGTATGAATCGGAAACGAAAGTACGCATTTCATCAACATTTCAGTGTTGCTTAAATCGCCTTTTCTGTGAGGCATATCTAAAAACCCTTTTTGTAAGTGAATGGGTAAGGGGTAATAAATGTTGGTGGGTACGCCTTTGTCTTTTAGGTAAGCCTGCAAGTCTTCACGGTCAACATTTTTAAGTTTTATAGTGTATTGGTGAAATACGTGATTGCTGAACGTGCCGATGACAGGCGTAGTAATTTGGTTGATGTTTGCAAAGGACTCGTTGTAGTGATTGGCAGCTATATTTCTGGCTTTACAATAATCATCTAAGTGGGCTAATTTAATGCGTAAAATAGCCGCTTGTACACTGTCAAGTCTAGAGTTTACTCCGATGATGTCGTGGTAATATCTTTTTGATTGACCATGGTTAGAAACCATACGCAATTTATCAGCTAGAGCATCATCGTTAGTAAACATCGCTCCACCATCGCCATAACAACCTAAGTTTTTTGAAGGGAAAAACGAGGTGCAACCAATGTGCCCTACTGTGCCAGATTTTACAGTTTTGCCATCAGAAAATGTAAAGTCTGCACCAATGGCTTGTGCATTGTCTTCAATGACATATAAATTATGTTTTTTAGCAATTGTTTGAATTTCTTCAAGGTTGGCGCATTGTCCGTATAGATTTACAGGAATAATCGCTTTTGTTTTAGAAGAGATATTTTGCTCTATTTCTTTTGGATCAATCACAAAAGTTTCAGGATCAACATCAACGAATACTGGAGTGAGTCTTAAAAGTCCGATAACCTCGGCAGTTGCAATGTAAGTAAATGAAGGAGTAATTACTTCATCTCCGGGTTTTAGACCTAAAGCCATCAAGGCAATTTGCAAAGCATCTGTGCCATTGGCACACGGAACAACGTGCTTTACGCCTAGATAAGTTTCTAAATCACGGGCAAAATTTTTCACCTCAGGTCCGTTGATAAAGGCACTTGAAGCCAGGACATCTAACACCGCTTTATCTACCTTTTTTTGAATTTTTTTGTACTGGTTTTTTAGGTCTACCAGTTGAATATCGAAAGGAGCATTTGACATAGTTGCGCTAAGATAGTTAAATTTACAATCTCATGAGTTTTAAAAAACGGTTTTTAGCATTCACTTTTATAGCTTTTTTACTTCACACAAAAGCGCTTGCCCAAGGTGATTCAGCGATTCATAGATTGGCTTTTACGCCAGTGTACAATCATCAATTTACACTGCTTGATTTCAAAGAACGTTTCTTGCCGCATGCCATGCCCGGAATTTCATTAGATTTTCATCACAAAAAAGGGCTTATTTTTTCGGGTGGATTTGAATTTATGTTTAGAGATACCATTGCGGAAAATGGTATTTTATCTTCATTAGAAAACGATCAAGGCTTTATCATTGATGGTGCTGGGCAATTAGTGAATGTGTTTTTGTGGCAGCGTGGATTTCATGTTTCTGCAAGAGTTTCAAAACATTTTGATTTGGGCTTGAAAAAAACGTTTCTCTCCGCAGGGCTTGGATTGGGATTTATACAACACAAAATACTGCTGTATACAAGAGATTTTTATTTGCCTCAGTTACAAGGAGATTATGTGAAGGGTTATGATCGTTTGTCAAACGGAATTGCTTTGAGTCAGTTTTTACGCATAAACCATAGGCCATTTGCAAAGAATTATGCTGTGTTTTTTGGTATAAATGCCTTACAGGGTTTTACAGAAAATCGTCGTACTTTTAATTTTGATCAGCGCTTAAAAGAAGAAGGTTTGCGCAAAGATTTTTCGTTAGGATTTTCTTTGGGTATTACCATTTTATTTGACCGCAGAAGACCCAATGATTATTATTTCTATTGAGACTATTTTATAAAATAGCATTGTGGGTATATCGGTGTTTGATTAAGTTATCTGCTGTGTTCAGTCAAAAAGCAAGACATTGGATTTTAGGTCGAAAAAATCAAATTGTAGAGCAAGAACAAGAAAAAACAATATGGATACACGCTGCTTCAGTAGGAGAGTTTGAACAAGCGCTTCCTTTGATGAGGGCTTTGAAAAATAGAAGTGCTCAGAAAATCATCGTAAGTTTTTTCTCACCTTCTGGGTATTTAAATAAAAAAGACCATCCACTTATAGATAAGGCGTATTATTTGCCTTTAGATAGTGAAAAAAAATCAGCTAATTTTATTGAGAGAATCAATCCTTCAATGGCCTTTTTTGTAAAGTATGAAATTTGGCCGTTTTATTTTTTGGCACTTTCAAAGCGAGGAGTGCCACTGTTTTTAATCAGTGCTATTTTTAGAGAAGGGCAGTTTTACTTTAAGCCTTGGGCTCGTTTTTTTCAAAAAGCCATGCAAGGTGTAACCCATTATTTTGTTCAAAATGAGCTTTCAAAACAGCTTTTAAACAGTATTGATATTGATCAGGTAAGTCTTTGTGGTGACACGCGTATTGACCGAGTCTTACAAATAGCAAAAGAACCTTTTCAAGATGCACAAATAGAGTTGTTTGTTGCGCAGCATAAGGTGTTTGTGTTGGGCAGTGTGTGGGCAGATGATCTTAAGGTTATGCGACCATTTATTCGTGCGCATGCTGAATTTAAATACATTATTGCTTCGCATCAAATTGAGCATACTGCTGCATTACAAGATAGTTTAGATCTAAAAAGCGTTTGCTTGAGTGAGCTTGAGCAAGAAAAAGAGCCTTCAAAATTGAGCGATGTCTCAGTGTTATTTATTGATTCGATTGGAATGCTTTCAAAGTTGTATCGTTATGCAGATTTAGTTTATGTAGGTGGAGGTTTTAAAACAGGATTGCACAATACCTTAGAGCCAGCTGTGTATGGCAAACCCATTGTGATAGGACCTAAATATGACAAGTTTCAGGAGGCAAAAGATTTGGTGGAGTTAGAAGTAGTTCAATCAGTTGTATCTTCAAATGCATTTGAAAAAGCAGCATTAAAAGGGGTAAGAGAAGCTGATTACATCAAAAAAGTACAGCAAAACAGCCAAGATTATTTTAAGAAAAAGGTAGGGGCAGTTCATCAAATTATGAAACATATAATCCCTTTTTTAAATCATGAGTATGAGGCAAGTCTCACATAAAGAGGTTAAAAAGTGGTACGATCAAAAATATACCCAGGAGCAATATCAAACCATGCGGCCGAGCTGGGCGTATGAAGTGTTTTTAGATTATTTGCCTTTGCAAAAAGGCGAGCAGTTGTTAGATGTAGCTTGCGGAACGGGGTATTTGTTAGAAAGGGCAGATGCGCGAGGTCTAAAGGTAACTGGTGTAGACCTTTCTTCAAGTGCAGTTGAGTTATCGGAAAACTTGGTGCCCACCGCTGAGGTACAGCAATCAAGTGCTGAGCAATTGCCTTTTAAAAATGAGCGGTTTGATTATTTAACCTGTTTGGGCTCTATTGAGCATTTTCTTGATCAGCAAAAAGCTTTAGAAGAATTTAAACGTGTAACTCAAAAACAAGCAACTTTTTTGTTTGTGGTGCCCAATAAAAACTATTTGTTTGATTTGATCAGGGGTGAGCATGGTACAGAACAACAGGCAATCAATGAAGATTTAAAGTCTTTAAAAGAGTGGAAGAATTTGTTTAAACAGGCTGGTTTTTCAATTCAAAAAATAACACAAGACAATTGGATTCGAAACAGTTTAACGTTTAATGCAAAAGTTTCATTGTTTGAGAGCCTTAAAATCTTAGTTAAAAAAGTTATTTGGTTGGTGCTCCCTTTAAGGTTTACTTATCAGTTTGTCTTTGTGCTTCAAAAGCAGCAGTAGGTAGGTTTAATTATTGAGCGTGGAGGAGGTTTTTAAAAGCGAATCTTTTCAAAAGACGTCATAAAAATTGCAAAGCAGGGCAGGCCTGTGCGCCAAAAAAATCGGGCGAAGCATTCCGATTTTTTAAGAGGGTTTGCAAATTTTTATAGGCGTTTTTTGATGATGAGCGAAAAAACATCCTCCACGCTCAATAATTAAGTAGTTCATTAACAGCTTCTTTAAGTCTTGATTTACCTAAGAAGTTTCCTTCTAGCCTAGCATTAAATGGTACAGGAGTATCCAGTGAACCAATACGCTTGATGGGCGCATCTAAATATTCAAAACAATGCTCAGAGATCAAGGCTGAGAGTTCTCCTCCAATGCCACCAGTCAATGTATCTTCGTGTAAGATGAGGGCTTTGCCTGTTTTTTGAATGCTTTTGAAAATATGCTCAGTATCTAAAGGTACGAGAGTTCTTAAATCAATGATTTCTATTTTTTCTTGGTGCTCAGTAGCAATTTCTTTTGCCCAGTGTACGCCTAATCCATAAGTGATGATGCTTAACTCTGAGCCTTCTTTAATGGTTTTGGCTTTGCCGATTTCTAAAGTGTAGGCATTTTCAGGCACTTCTTCTTTTAGACTTCTGTAAAGGGCTTTGTGCTCAAAAAACAAGACTGGGTTTTCATCCTCAATGCTTGCTAAAAGTAGACCCTTTGCATCACTAGGGCTTGAGGGGTACACAATTTTTAAACCTGGAACATGAAAAAACCATGCTTCATTTGATTGAGAGTGAAAAGGACCGGCAGCCACTCCAGCTCCTGTAGGCATACGCACTACTACATCACAATTTTGCCCCCATCTGTAATGCAGTTTAGCTAAATTGTTGACAATTTGATTGAATCCACACGAAACAAAATCTGCAAATTGCATTTCTACAATAGCTTTATATCCTTTAATGGATAGCCCAATGGCGGTGCCAATAATCGCAGATTCACATAAAGGAGTATTGCGAATACGATCTTTGCCGTATTTCTCTACAAAGCCTTCTGTGATTTTGAAAACACCCCCATATTCTGCGATGTCTTGGCCCATGATAACCAAATTATCATGTTTTTCAAAGGCTTGATCTAGACCTTCGGAGATGGCATCGACCAATCTGAGCTCTTTGGTATTGTGAGAAGCAGCGATTAAATTTTGGGTATGTGGTTTAAATATTGCGCCAACTTCTCTTTGAGTGTCAACTTCAATGTCTTGCTCATCAAAAGCAGTTTGCACTTTTTCATTGATTAACTCTTTGATTTCGTTGTTGATCACATCTAGTTTTTTTGGGTCAATTTTTTGATCGTACAATAAAAAGCCTTCAAAATTTCTGATAGGATCTTTCTTGGCCCACTGTTCCATGAGTTGCTTGGGTACATATTTGGTGCCTGATGCTTCTTCATGGCCGCGCATTCTGAAGGTGAGACATTCTAATAGAATAGGGCGAGGATTTTTTCTAATCTCTTTAGTGAGTTTTTCAACGGTGTTTTTTACTTCTAAGATGTTATTGCCGTCAATTTGCACGCCTTCAATGCCATAACCAATGGCCTTGTCAATAAATTGCTTACATCTAAATTGCTCGCTTGATGGGGTTGAGAGCCCGTAGCCATTGTTCTCAATAATGAAGATGACAGGCAAATCCCAAACGGCAGCTACATTTAAGGCTTCGTGAAAATCGCCTTCGCTAGTGCCTCCATCTCCGGTAAATACAACGGTAGCTTTTTGTTCTTTTTTGAGTTTGTGTGCAAGTGCAATACCATCTGCTAAAGCCAATTGAGGGCCTAAGTGTGAGATCATACCAACAATTTTGTGCTCAATTGACCCGAAATGAAAAGAACGATCTCTGCCATTTGTGAAACCTGATTTTTTACCTTGAAATTGTGTGAATAATCGATGTAAATCAATACCTCTAGTAGTGAAGATGCCTAAGTTTCTGTGCATAGGCAAAATAAATTCATCTTCTTGTAAGGCAAGGGCTGTGCCAACAGAAATGGCTTCTTGACCAATACCTGAAAACCATTTAGAGATTTTTCCGCCTCGTAAAAGAATCAGCATTTTCTCTTCGATGCGCCTGGGAAGTACCAGCGATTCGTAAACTTCTAAGAGTGCTTTTTTAGAATATCCCTTTGCTTGTGATTTGAAGTTCATAGAACGAAAAAGAATTTCTTAAAAGTAGGTAAAAAAAAAGGGAGATAAGAACTTCTTACCTCCCTTTTTTTATGCTTTTAATATTGCTTAGTCTTGAAGTGCTTGTCCAGCATCTTCGATAACTTCTCCAGCTTTATCAGTAGCAGCGTCAACTGCGTTTCCAGCAGCATCAACAGCACCTTCAACAGCATCTCCAGTAGCTTCAGCAGCACCTTCAACAGCATCAACAGCGCCTTCAGCAACGTCTCCAGCTACTTCAGCAGTAGCATCAACAGCATCTCCGGCAGCATCAGCAGTAGCTTCAACAGCGTCTCCAGCAGCTTCAGCAGCATTGCCAGCAGCTTCAGTGGCCTGTGAGCAAGAAGCTAAAGTTCCAGCAGCAAAGGCAATCATAGCAAAAAATGATAACTTTTTCATTTTGTGTAAATTTTAATTAAGTTGTTAAACAAATATAGAATTTTTTACAAATTCATAAGTTTTATGAGGGTTTATTACCTGAATTCTGTTAAAAAGGTTACAAAAATGTTGAAAAAGCATACTTAAAAGGTTGATTTACCAAAAAATTGACGTTCAATTTCAAAGAATTTATATTTTTGAGGCTCAAACCAATTAAATTTATATAAAATGAAAAGACTTAAGTCTATTTTTATGGCTGCAGCTGCACTAGGAGTTGTAGGCCTTACAAGTTGTTCAAAAGACAACAATGATCCGATTATCACTGATTTTTTAACTTTTGATGTAAATGGCGGATATATCGAGCCAGGAGATTCTATTGAAGTAAGTGCTACTTTAACAGATGCAGAAGGTTTAGAGGAAGCGCGTTTTTCAGTTGAGACAAACGGAACTTCAGTAGGAACTGTTACAACAACTGGGTTGTCAGGAACCAATGAGACTTATAAAACATACTTTGTTGTACCTTCTACGGCTCAAAATGGTCAGGTTTACAGATTAAAGTTAACTGTGCAAGACGATGACAAAGACGCTCCTTTAACTGACTTTGCAGAAGAAGACATTACTGTTGGAGTTGTGAATGTTGCTCCTGATTTTACTGGAACTGCTTGGACTGGAGTTACTTTAGAGGCTTCTACTTCAACCGCTGCAAACATGATTGTTTTTGTAAACCTTGCTTCAGGAACAACTTATACTGTTCAAGCAGGTGCATCAAATCAAAATCAGGTTGATTTAGCTTACTTTTATGGGTCAAGCAATGGTGATGCTCTAGCAGCTCCAGACGATGAGAATATTGACGGATCTAATGCAAATTCTTTTGAATTTACGCAAGGTTGGGCTTCACCGAATCAAACTAGATTAGTTTCTGCAAACAATGTTGACTTTGACAATGCTACAGATGCTGATATCGCAGCTTTGTCAACTTTTACAGCCTCTATTGTACCTAACTTAGCAGCTGGTAATGTTGTTGGTTTTGTAACTGCTTCAGGTAAAAAAGGATTGATTAAAATCAATTCTGTTGCGGGTTCTACTACAGGATCTGCTTCACTTGATATTAAGATTCAGAACTAAGAGTTTTTATAAAAATTAAGAAGGGCCTCATCTTTAATTAGATGGGGCTTTTTTTATACATTTAATCATATGAAATTTCTAATTTTAAATGGTCCAAATCTAGATCAAATAGGCACAAGAGAGCAGTCTGTTTATGGCAATGAAAATATTCATGACTATTTAAAGAGGCTCAAGCAAGATTATGATGTTGAAGTGGCATTTGAATCTTCTGAGGCTACACTAGTAGAGATTATATTAAGTGCTCAAGACATTGATGGTATTGTATTAAATGCTGGTGCTTACACCCACACTTCTTTAGCGATTGCTGATGCGATTGCAGCTATTCAGGTACCAGTAGTTGAAGTGCACCTTTCTAATATTTACGCCAGAGCGTTTTATAGAAAAACTTCTTATATAGCTGAAAAATGCAAAGGCAGTATTTCTGGTTTTGGTTTAGATGTTTATAGGTTAGCTTTACTGAGTTTAGAAGCGATATCCAACCGCTAAGATTAGGCTAAAAGAGAAGTCTATACTTGTACTTATCCCGTTGTCTTGTTGAGCCAATCCACCCAAAAAAGTCAAAGAAGAATTTATGCCGTTTTGAAATTGAAGCCGAGTGCCAATAGGAATGCGTAATGCTTTGAGATTAACCAATCCATCTGAGACGTAACGAAATGAAAGGCCAGTGTAATGCTCTGCGTGAAATTCTTTAAGATGCAAGTTGCCTAAGTTGAAGTTTTTGCGATCAGAAATGTGGAAGTAGTAACGGTATCCTACATTGATTTCATTTTCACTTTCATTGGGAAGATAAAAATAGTGCGCTCTAAGACCATGGGTTTTGCCTAAAATATGTTCGTAAGCAATGTTTAAGGCTCCTTGTGTATAGTGCAGCGGAGAAGTTGAAATTATGTTTTTATCTTCTAAAACTTCATGATGGCTTGTGTCATGATGATCGACAAGGGCAATGAATTTCTTTTTTAGACTTTGATGCTCTTGACTCATAAGTTGATTTGAAAAAATCAAATACAGGGCAATAAGGTATAAATAATGGTTTTTCATCTTGTGTTTTGCTGAAAAATAGTAATTTTTTGCAAAAAAAGAATGGCCTACGATCAAAACGATATTGATTATATTTCAAAGAAAAAGCCTTCTTACCCGATTCTTGATTCACTTAGAGCATATTTGAAAAAATATGATAGAACCTATGATTTGCCGGTGAAGTATGATGATTTGTTGCGCTATTCAAATGCTTTTCCGCTCTATAATGAAAAGGGCGAAGATACGCTTTGGCAAACCGCAATGTACCATGAGTCAGAGCTCAATGATATTCATGATGGATTGACCCAGATTTATGCCATTATTAGAACAGCTGGAGACAAGAGTCTGATTGATCATTTGAGTGTTGAACGGATTGATTATTGTACGTTTGGTAACTCAAATCCTTTTCGTATTCGCATTGTAAATAAGTTAAATGATAATTATGACTATTTTTATGTGAAAAAGGCTGATGCTTCTCGAATTTATGGCTTAGAATTAGAACATATTTTATCGCCCAATAGAATCAATTATTTGGTTGATGACAATACCTTGGTAGAAGATCATATTGCAGGCATTCCGGGAGATCAATTCATAGAGAAATATTTAAAGCGTAAACAAACCAATACGGTTCGAATTGCAAAAGAATTTGTAAAGTTTAACGAGCGTTGTTTTGTGCGTTTATTGGGTGATATGCGTTCATATAATTATGTAATTGATATTACTCCTGATTTTGATAATGAACAGTATCGTATTCGATCGATCGATTTTGACCAGCAGTGTTATGAAGGCAGACGAACACTTTATTTACCTCAATTTTTTAAAGAAAACATTAAGGTCGTTGAGTTTGTCAGAAACTTATTAGATGATAAAACAATCTTACAATATCAACAAGAAGAACAAACCTTGATGAAAAGAAGGTATGTTTCATCAGAAAAAAAGATCAATTATTTATTAGAGGTAATGCAGCAAGAGCCTCTTTCTAAGTCAGAAAAAATCAAGGAATTGGCCTTGCAACTTTCAAAATACCACAAGATGGAACAGTTTTTGAATTGTAAAACAATGGGAGCGCTCTTGTCGCTTCATCTTAAAAAAATCTTATCTTGAGCCTGTGAAAAGTGTCTTTTTAATAAATCTGTTGTTCTTTGTGTTCGTCTTTTCTTTTTTGGGGCAAGACAAAAATAGTGCAACTTACCGGTTAGATCAGGTGATGGATGAGCGGTATGGGATAACCATGTATGATGACCTGAATCAGAGACTTGAGAAAGATACCTTACGGCTTTGTCAAGGGAGGCCCTGTCGCGGATGGGTGAAAGATTATTATGAGTCAGGTTCTATTTTGCACGAAGGGTTTTACGAAGAGGGTAAGCTACACATGTACAAGAATTATTATGTTGGCAAAAAATTGGAGCGTGAGTTTAAGACAGTTGACGATATAAAAAGTGTGTTGACGACATACTATTTGGGTGGAAAAGTAAAGTCTAAAGTGGTTTTTCAAAAAAGATTTGCACGTAAATGGCAAGATTTTTTTGAGAATGGTGCCCTTGAGTTTTATGAGGAGTATGACAAAAAAATAGAATATCTAATCCGTCAAGATCATTATTACAGAACAGGTAAGCCAAAGACAACAATGAAATTGGTAAATAAAAAGAAGAAGATGTATGAAAAGAAAGTGTATCACAGCAATGGCAAAATAAAAGAGCAGGGGGCAGTGTTTTTTAGTATGGATGCCTTAGATTATCAGAAGAAAGGGCCTTGGAAATTTTACGATGAAAAAGGAAATTTGATCTCTCAAAGAGATTTTTAGGCAGTTTCGTTTGTTTGACAATGAAAATCTAATTAAATTTGCCTTCCGCTAACGATTAGCTATGGCAAAGAAAGATACAAGAGTACAAGTGATTTTAGAGTGTACAGAGCACAAAGCAACTGGTCAGCCAGGTACATCTCGATACGTAACTACAAAGAATAGAAAAAACACTCCAGATCGTTTGGAGTTGAAAAAGTATAATCCAATCCTTAGAAAGTATACCATTCACAAGGAGATAAAGTAAGAAATTATGGCTAAGAAAACTGTAGCAAGATTAAAGAAAGGCGAGTCTAAAGGTATGACTAAAGTAATCAAAGTAGTGAAGTCTGAAAAGACTGGTGCTTACAGCTTTAAGTCTGAAATCGTTTCAAAAGACATGGTTGATCAATACATCAACAGCAAGTAAAATTTAGATTTAAGTTTATCAAAGCCTCTATCTTGTGATGGGGGCTTTTTTTTTATGATTATATGGGATTATTTGGCAAAATCAAAAAGTTTTTCACGGCTGATGAAACTCCATCAGAAGAAAAGGTAAGCAAAGAACAAGTTCAGCAGGATCATCGATCCAAAGAAGAGAAAACAACTGAAAAGTCGTTAGAACAGCCCACAAAAAAGGTAGAAGAGCGAAAGGAGAAGTCTAAGGTAGAAGAAAAAGTTGATTCGAAACTTGAGGTTAAAAAAGTTCAAATATCAGAATCTACAGCTCCAAAGCTGACTGAAAAAAAAGAAGAAAAACCTAAGCAAGAAATTAAAAAGCATGAGGCAAAAGCAACTACTCCTCTGCCAGAGGCGAAAAAAGAGCGTGAAGATTTAGATCAAGGCCTTAAAAAGACCAAAGAAGGGTTTTTTAGCAAGCTTTCTAGGGCAGTAGTGGGTAAATCGACTGTTGATGCCGATGTATTAGATAATCTAGAAGAAATGCTGATTGCCTCAGATGTAGGAGTGCAAACCACCATAAAAATTATTGATGCCATTGAAGCGCGTGTTGCAAAAGACAAGTATGTCAATACTTCTGAGCTCAATGCAATTTTAAGAGCAGAAATCACAGGGCTGATGTTGGGCGATAAAAAAACCAACGAAATTGAAAATATTGTTCAAGGTAAGGTTGAAGGGGAGCCTTACGTAATAATGGTCGTAGGAGTAAATGGTGTGGGTAAGACCACAACCATTGGTAAATTAGCGCATGGTTTTAAGTCAATTGGTCTAAATGTTACCATCGGAGCTGCTGATACTTTTAGAGCTGCGGCAATTGATCAAATTAAAGTGTGGGGAGAGCGCACCCGAGTACCTGTAGTAGCTCAAAAAATGGGTTCTGATCCAGCTTCTGTTGCTTATGATACACTTGAATCGGCTGTATCTACGAAAGCAGATGTTGTATTGGTTGATACTGCTGGAAGACTGCATAATAAGATCAATTTGATGAATGAATTGAGCAAGATTAAAAATGTAATGAAAAAAGTAGTGCCTGGTGCTCCGCATGAAGTATTGTTGGTATTAGATGCCTCTACTGGTCAAAATGCCATTGAGCAGGCCAAGCAATTTACAAAAGCCACAGAGGTGACTGCCCTTGCATTAACCAAACTTGACGGAACAGCTAAAGGGGGCGTAGTGATTGGAATTTCAGATCAATTTCAAATTCCAGTAAAATACATCGGAGTGGGTGAGGGCATTGATCACCTTCAGATCTTTGATAAGAAGGCTTTTGTTGATTCTTTATTTGAGGGAGAAGCTTAAAAGGGTTTTTTATAGGTGAAAAAATCACCTTTTTGTAAGTCAAAAAAACTTTCAGCCAAATCTTTAGGGGGTGTGGCGAGTTTGCGTTTTTTTAAGTCAATCCAAGCACCTTTCAATGAGATGTGGGCTGCTTTTTCGGCTTTTTGATTGAAAATTTCGTGGTGTAAGGTCCATCTTGAGCCATCTTCTGTAGCTTCACCTCTCAAAAGATTGATGCTGATTTGTTCATCTGGCTTGAGTTCTTTGATGAAAGAGCATTCCTCTTTAAAAATGATGGGGCCCAATGAAAGAGCTTCAAACTTTTGGGCATTGTATCCTGCTTTTAGAAAATATTGAATACGGCAATGTGCTCCGTAATCGTAATAAGCAGAATGTCTAACATGGCGATTTTGATCAACGTCAGCCCAACGTACAGCTACTAAAATTGAGAATGGATCCATTTGTTGTAGTTTGCTTGCTAAAATACGATGAATAAGTTTTTTTGCAAAAACATCTTTACTGCTTGATTCATGACGGTTTGATGCGTACCTTTAAGGTCTTGAAAACTAGAACACTTAAGAAGAATAAGGTCAATGTAGTGACTTTGGGTTGTGCCAAGAATTTGTTTGATTCAGAGGTAATGCTCTCGCAATTGAAGGCAAATAATTTTGAAGTTGAACATGAATCTCAAAAAGAAGATGCTCAAATTGTGGTGATCAATACCTGCGGATTCATTGAAAACGCAAAGCAAGAATCAATCGATACCATTTTGTCATTTGCTGAGGCAAAAAAACAAGGTAAGGTAGAGAAATTGTATGTCACAGGCTGTTTGTCTGAGCGCTATAAAGATGATTTAGAGAAAGAGATTACGGAGGTAGATGCCTATTTTGGCACGCGTGAATTGCCCCGATTATTAAAGACACTTAAAGCTGATTACAAGCACGAATTGGTGGGCGAACGTTTGTTGACCACCCCTTCACACTATGCTTATTTTAAAATTTCTGAAGGATGTGATCGTCCTTGTTCGTTTTGTGCCATTCCCTTGATGAGGGGCAAGCATCGATCAACCCCGATTGAGGCATTGGTAGATCAGGCTAAAGGGTTGGCAGCAAAAGGTGTGAAAGAATTGATGGTGATTGCGCAAGATTCAACTTATTATGGATTAGATCTTTATGGAAAGCGTGAATTGCCTAAGCTATTAGATAAACTCTCTGATGTTCAGGGTATTGATTGGATTCGTTTGCACTATGCTTTTCCTACAGGGTTTCCGATGGAGGTATTTGATGTAATGAATGAAAAATCAGCGATTTGTAACTATTTAGATATTCCGTTGCAGCATGGTTCAAGTGCGATGTTAAAATCAATGCGTCGTGGAACCACAAGAGAGAAAACCACTAAACTCATTGAGGATATTCGCTCAAAAGTGCCCAGTATTGCCATTCGAACAACTTTGATTGCAGGTTACCCAGGTGAGGGTGAAAAAGAATTTCAAGAAATGTATGATTGGGTTGAGCGAATGCGTTTTGAACGCTTGGGTATCTTTACTTATTCACATGAAGAAAACACCCATGCTTTCAAGCTGAAAGATGATGTGCCTGCTGAATTAAAGCAAGAGCGCGCTAATCAGATTATGGAGCTGCAAGCTTCAATTTCAGAAGAGTTGAATCATCTGAAGGTAGGGAAGACTTTTAAGGTGTTGTTTGATAAGGTAGAAGCTGAATATTTCGTAGGGCGTACCGAGTTTGATTCAGTAGAGGTAGACAATCAAGTATTGGTGCCGACCAAAGATAATTATGTGCGTATCGGAGATTTTTCTAATGTAAAAATCAATGATGCAACTGCTTATGATTTGTATGGTTCTGTAGAGTGATGAAAACTCAAAGCATCAACAGCAAAGAGATTGAATATTTTTCTAAAACAGTAGTTGCTTTTTTAGAACAGGCTCCTTTTTTTCAAGAATTTCATGCTCAGCAGTTCAATTTAGAGCAAATTGAGCAACAGACTACTTCGCGCATATTTTCAAAAGAGCAACGTGAAGTTTTGGTTGATGGCTTAAAAGAGCAGTATACACAATGGAACTTGCAAGTTCCTGAAAATGTGGCAAAACTCTCTGAGGAGCATACCTATACCATCACTACGGGGCATCAGTTGTGTTTGATGGCAGGGCCTTTGTATGTGATTTACAAAATTTTATCGATCATAAAATTAACCCAGCAACTGAATGCGCAGCCAGGCAAAGCACAGTATGTACCTGTTTTTTGGATGGCCAGTGAAGACCATGATTTTTTAGAGGTCAATCATGTGCAGCTCTATAACGATCGTTATGCCTATGGTTTTGGTTCTGAGGGTTTGCAAGAAAAAAAATCAGATGTAGCTTTAAAGCAAAATCTTACTGGTGGGTCTGATCAAAACTCTAAGCTAGACTCTGGTCAAGCATCTGAAGAACAAGATGGTAGAATGAGCATCAAGGAGGTTGATGCTAAATCTGGATTAGGCCCGGTAGGAGAAATCATTTTCGATGCACAAGATCTTGTTGCTCAAATAAAAACTAGATTAAAAGATCAAGCCTTTTCTTCTGTGCTAAACGCAATAATTGACAATAGCTACGGCAAAACTCACGCTAACAGCATTGCTTTTAGCCGATTTTTGCATGAACTGTTTAAGGGCTATGGATTGGTGCTAATTGACGCACATAAAAAACATTTCAAAACCCCATTCATTCCTCATCTTACCCAAGAACTCAATCAATCTACCACCCACCACCATCTCACCAAAACCAATCAACTATTCAAACAACACAACCTTAAAACCCAAATCACCCCAAGAGAAATAAACGTTTTTTATGTGCATGGCCCATCGCGCAACCGCATCATCAAAACCGACCATGGCTATCAGGTTCAAAATACCGACCTTACCTTCACCCAACAAGAAATTCTTGCCCATCTTAAAGATTACCCCCAGCGCTTTAGCCCCAATGTCGCCCTTAGGCCGCTTTACCAAGAACACATACTGCCCAATGTAGCGACCATTTTAGGCCCCTCAGAACTGGTGTACTGGTTGCAACTCAAAACCACCTTTAAAGCTTTTGATGTGCCTTACCCTGCTTTGTTTTTACGCGACTCTTTTTTGCTCTACTCGGCAAAAGATGTACAAACCCTATCCACTCAAGGCCTAGAGCTAAAAGATATTTTCGCCCCAAAAGACACCCTATTAAACAAAGCCATCTCATCCACCCCAAAAAACCAGAGCATCTCTTCATCCACCCAAAAGCTCAAACATCTCCTAGCCCAACACACCCAAGAACTTGCCGCTCTAGAGCCCTCTATGCAACAAATGCTTTTGGCTGAGATGCAAAAAATTGAAAACACTCTTGAGCGCATTGAAAAAAAGTTTGTTGCTACTCAAAAAAAGCAACAAGAAGTGGTGCTGAATCGATTGTTGAAAATCAGATCAAAGTATATGCCTAGTGATAAACCACAAGAGCGGGTGCAAAATTTCATGCCCTTTTTTGTGCAAAAGGGAATGGGTTTATTTGATGAATTGCTTGAGCGATCAGATGTGATGCAGGTAGATGTGAAGCTGCTTGAGTTGTAAAGTTAAGACTACTTTAATTTTTGAATGAACAAGCTTTACTTCTTTAAAAACTCGTAGCTTTGCCATGGATTTTATGGCACAAACACGCATTGATATTATAGACTTTGGTTCTCAGTATACGCAACTGATTGCAAGATCTTTACGTGAGTTAAATATCTATTGTGAAATCTCTCCTTACAACAACTATTCGTTTGAGTCTTTTGATGTTGTAAAAGGCATTATTCTTTCTGGAAGTCCTTGCTCTGTACATCAAAGCGATGCTCCTGGTTTTGATTTTGATGCATTTTTAAACCGTTTGCCTATTTTGGCGATTTGTTATGGCTCTCAACTCTATGCGCATCATTTTGGAGGCAGTGTTGTGCGCAGTGAAATTAGAGAATACGGCAGGGCAAATTTGAGTTTTGTGCAAACTTCGGCTGTCTTATTGAGAGGGCTTGAGCAAAACACGCAAGTATGGATGTCACATGGCGATACGATTGCTAAGTTGCCCCAGGTGGCCGAGAAAATTGCCTCTACTGACCATGTTGAGTTTGCTGCTTATCAAGTTGTAGATCAGCAATTTTATGCCCTGCAGTTTCATCCTGAGGTGTATCATTCATTAGATGGCAAGCAGATCTTGAGCAATTTTGTCTATGATATTTGTGGGCTTTCGCCTGATTTTACTCCTGATGCTTTTGTTGAGGTAGCTTTAAATCAAATTAAGCAGCAGGTAGGTACAGATAAAGTGATTTTAGGTCTTTCGGGTGGAGTAGATTCTTCTGTGGCGGGGCTATTGATTCACAAGGCGATTGGTGATCAGTTGACGGGCATTTTTGTCGACAATGGATTACTGAGAAAAGAGGAGTTTGAGCAGGTATTAGAAAGCTATCAATCATTGGGTTTGCAAATCAAAGCTATTGATGCCAAAGAGCAGTTTTATAAGGCTTTGAAAGGTGTGAGTGACCCCGAAGAAAAACGCAAAATTATTGGCAGAGTCTTCATTGAAGTATTTGACAGGGCTGCTGCAGAGATTAAAGATGCTAAGTGGTTGGCGCAAGGTACGATTTACCCTGATGTGATTGAGTCGGTATCGGTGAATGGCCCTTCAGCGACCATTAAATCACATCATAACGTGGGTGGATTGCCCGATCATATGAAATTGCAACTCTTAGAGCCTTTAAAGCAGTTGTTTAAAGATGAGGTAAGAAGAGTGGGTAAGACCCTTGAGTTGCCTTTAAAGATCTTAAATAGACATCCTTTCCCGGGACCAGGCTTGGCTATTCGAATTTTAGGAGAGATTACCCCAGAAAAAATTGCTATTTTGCAAGAGGTAGATGCTGTTTTTATTAATGGTTTGAAAGCGCACAATTTATATGATCAGGTTTGGCAGGCAGGAGCAATGCTATTGCCCGTGCAATCTGTTGGAGTGATGGGTGATGAGCGCACTTATGAGTCGGTGGTCGCTTTAAGGGCTGTAAGCTCTACTGATGGCATGACTGCTGATTGGGTACATTTGCCCTACGAGTTCTTAGCTGAGATTTCAAATCAAATCATCAACCGCGTCAAAGGAGTCAATAGAGTGGTGTATGACATCAGTTCTAAGCCTCCAGCTACTATAGAATGGGAATAATTATGAAAAGACTTTTATTCAATTTTTTAATGGTTTTTTGCTTTTTCTTGGGTACATACGCTCAAGAATATAGCTATACTACGCATACTGTTAAAGCTAAAGAGACATTATACAGTCTTTCAAAACAATACAATGTAAGCATTGATGAATTGTATGAAGACAATCCTAGCTTAGAGCTTGAGGGCTTAAAGCAAGGCAGCATCTTGCGCATTCGATCAGCATCACATCAAGTTTCATTACAAGTACCCATTGTGCACAAAGTGCAAAAGGGAGAAACACTCTATGGAATTGCAAAACAATATGGAGTTGAGGTTGAAAGAATAAAGGCAGACAATCCTATTATTGAGGCTCAAGGATTAAAAGAAGGATTCTTACTTGAAATTTATCAGCAAAGCAAGCAAAATACCTTAGATGTGAGCGCAGAGAATTTACAAACCATGAAAGTTAGCAAAATGGTTGTAAAACAAGATTTAGAAGAAGCATTCTTAGAAATTACAGATACGCTAAAAGATACTTTAGAACATTTTAAAAGAGAGCGTTTAAACATTGCTTTTTTTGCGCCCTTAATGCTTGAGTTGAATGATTCACTTTGCAAGCAAAATTTGCCAATTGATAAGAAATCTGAGGTGGCTTATGATATTTATGCTGGAGTCTTATTGGCGATAGATTCATTGATCGAGACTGGTATAGCAGTTGATTTGCAGGTTTTTGATACTCAGAATGATGAAAAAATTGTTGAGCAAATAATAAAGAATGACAAGTTTAAAGGTATAGATATGATTGTAGGGCCTTTATATGCCAAAACATTTAAATTGGTGTCTAAACAAGCCAATGATTTGGGTATTCCGATTATTTGTCCAGTGCCAATTAGTAAGAAGGTATTGATTGGTGCGCCATACACACTAAAAGCTTTTGCTTCTAAAGCTTCAAGGCATGATCAAATGGCTGAGTTTTTAAATGCGAATCATGCGTCTTCAAAAGTGTTTGTTGTTGATCAAAGAGGTAAGTATAAAATATTTGCAAATCAGTTTGTAAGCTCGTTTAATAAAAAGCATAAGTCTAATCATCTTCTAAAAGAAGATACAGCTATGTATTTATCAATGTGGAAGGTAGACGTTTCAAGAATCACTAAAAATATGCAGCCCTCTAAGCGAAATGTAGTGGCGATTTTATCTTCTGATAATTCTTTTGTTACTGAAGTTGTCTCAAATATTTACATGGCGAGTAAAGATCTTGATGTAATGGTCTTAGGAGAAGAAAAATGGCAAAGTTTCAAGTTGTTTGATGAACAATATTTAAGGCATTTAAATGTGCATTTGACATCATCATATTATATTGATCATGCATCTTTTTTATCGAAAGCACTGTTTGATAGAGGAGCGAATCATACCAAGTATTCAGATGCTGCTTATCGTTCTGTTTCTAGTTTGGCTAGTTTTTTAAGCAAGCATGAAGCAAAGAATTTAACACAAATAGAGCAGCAAGATTTTGGTAAATATCATTTTAAATTTTTGAAAAAAGGCTTTGATGCGGGTTATGAAAATGGCTATACCCATATCTTGAAATATGAGAATTATGAGTATCTTAAGGTACGATAATGCTCAAAAAAGTTATTTATGCAGGTTTAGTGGCTTTGTTTTTTCTAGCCATGTTTATCTATGTTCAGCTTAGGTTTACTTCAGATAAGCAACAGGGGCAAGATGTTTATGGCTATGTTTCGTCTCGTTCGGCACTAATTTGTCAGCTAGATAAGGTTGATGAGCTGACCAAAACCCTGCAGCATTCTAATTTGATTTGGTCAGATTTGATCAACATTCCGTTCTGGAATAGGGTTGACCTTTTTTTAAAAGATATAGATCAAAAGGCTTCAATTGTTGATAGAATTGTAATTTCTGCTATTCAAAATAGTGCCAAAGAATTTGATTTTATCACATTTATTTCTTTTAAACAGGCGTTAACACACAATGAGATCAAAGAGATTAGTACGTTTAAAGAC
Source organism: Flavobacteriales bacterium (assembly GCA_020631045.1). Classification (GTDB taxonomy): domain Bacteria; phylum Bacteroidota; class Bacteroidia; order Flavobacteriales_G; family JALEGO01; genus JAHDHZ01. The sequence continues at coordinate 20,513 of JAHDHZ010000006.1, forward strand.
GTTAAACATGTTGGTACTTATCAAACAATAGATCTATATCAGATCACTCAACAAGAAAAAGAATTATTTTATTTTTTAGACGGTCAAATTGCTGGGGTCTCTGTCAGTAAACAACTTTTAGAAGAAGCCATTGATGTTTCATCACAAGCAGAAAGATCTTTGAAACAATCAACTACTTTTTTAAAGGCCCAGAGGTATGCAGGCTCAGATTTAGACGGAAATTTATTTATCAATTTTAAGCATTCTCCGATAGTCTTTAGTCAAGCGATGTCAAAAAAACATAGAGATCAACTCGAAATTTTACAAAATGTAGGTGATTGGTTGAGTCTTGATTTACAAGTAAAACCCAACTACATCAATGCCAATGGTTTTATTGTTAATGCTGATTCTTCTCAAAGTATTTTAAACTATTTTGATGGTCAATATCCTATCAAAAGCGGTATGAGCCAAGTCATTCCTTCAAAGGCTGCATTTGCAATGAATTTTATGTTTAGTGATTTTTATGGTTATTTATCTCGCTTGCATCAAGGAAAAGTATTGAGTCCTTCAATTGAGAGAATTTCTGAAGCTTTTACTGGTGAAATCTCTTATGCTTTAGTGAGTAAGGGCCAACTAAATAATTATGAAAAGCTTGCGATTCTTAAAATAAGAGATGATCAGGCTTTACAAAGAGTGCTTGATCAAGTTGAATTGAGCAAAGATTATTTGCAACGTTATTTCGGCTCATTTTTTAAAGAGTTTAAATCACAATCACATAAAATAGTAGATGATTATCTTTTTGTTGCTGAGTCTCAACAAGTTTTAGACTGGTTTGTAAAAACGCCCTTAAAAGTAAATAGTTTGTCTTCAGATGTGCGCTTTCAAGAGTTTAACAGGCACTTTGCCAAAAAGTCGAATGTGCAAGTTTACATAAGGCCTTCTGAGAATAAGCTATTGTTGGCAGATTATCTTTCTGCTCAAAGCCTTGTTTTTATTGAAAAGTATGATTTTCTATTTCACAAGTTTGAGACCGTTGGAATGCACTTGAGTAGAGAGCAAGATAATCTATTTTATGCAACACTTCAAGCGACTTACAATGCCTCAAAAAGCAATTACCCTTCAATGTTGTGGGAATATTTCGGAGAAGATAAATTTACAAGACAACCCTTTTATTTTAAAAATCACAGAACTGGTTTGTATGACGTAGCCATACAAGATAATTCAAATCAGTTTTACTTAATTAGTGCTGGCGGAAAAGCCATTTTCAAACGGCAGTTCAACAGCCCTATTCAAGGCAGTATCTATCAGGTAGATGCTTTTAAAAACAATAAGCATCAATTGTTGTTTGCCACACTTAATAAAGTGTATTTAATTGATCGAGATGGCAAAGATGTAGAAGGCTTTCCGATTGATGTTGCCCAAAAAATCTCTAATCAGGGCGTGCAGCTCTTTGATTATGATCAAAACAAAAATTACCGCATATTGATTGGCACCAAAGACCACAAAATACTCAATTACAATATCTCAGGATCACCAGTCGAAGGCTGGGCATTTCAAAAAACTTCTACAGAACTTGCAGCTCCAATCAAACACACATCAGTGCAAAACAAAGATTATCTTACAGCCATTGATGAGAAAGGAGCTGTTTATGTGTTTAACCGAAAAGGAGAGTCAAGAATAAACTTAGATCGAGCTGTAAAGCTACAGTATGCTGATTTTGATGTAGTAAAAGCTCAAGATATTGAAAGCTCTTTTATTTGTTACACTGACAATGTTGGTGCCATTCATAAGTTGTATTTTAATGGAGAGCATCGCATAGAGCCTCATCAAAACTTTGTTTCAAATCATTCTTTCAAACGTACCGTGCAGCCTGATCAAAAGGTGAGATATGTATACACTTCAAAGAATAAACTTGAAGTATTTTCAACTTCACTTGACACAATATTTAGTTTTCAGGCGCCCTCTAGACTCGATGCTGGAGTAAAGACTTATATTTTTAACGAGCAAGAATATATAGGCGCAGTGAGTAAAGCAGCAGAGCAAATTTATTTGTTAGATCAAAAAGGAGCATTGTACAAACACTTTCCCTTGCCAGGAGTCACTCAATTTAGCATTAAAGACATCAATGCTGACGGGAAGCTCGATCTAGCCACCTGCACTCAGCAAGGTGCTTTGCGTCTTTATTCTTTAGAGGAGTAATCTGAAAAATAGTTGATCAGATGTTCAGACAGTAGTTTGTTTCCTCGCTCATTCAAATGAACATGATCAACAAATAATTCTTTTGAATTATTTTCTCGAAAATAGGGTGTTGGGCCTATGTAGGGTAGGCCAATACTTAAACAAAGTTCTTGCATATTTTGATGCATCTTAAGTGCTTTTACCTCATCGCTGGCAATGACTTCTGAACGGTAAGGAGAGTATAGAATATGTAAAGTAGAACCTTTTGAATGACAGATTTCTTTGAGTTGTTGAAGCTCATCTTTTAATTGATTGAGTATTTGATTAGAAATGTTGTGTTGTTGGTTTAAAAAGAAGTCTGCTTTGTTGTTTTTCAGATCAAAGTAATGTTTTTTTTCTGCCAAGAAAAGATAGAGTGCAAAGTTTTGAAAGTGTTTTTTCAACCAATTTTCTTTAGGGTTTTGAGAGTTAAAGTCTTTGTTTTTTGATCGCTTAATAAGATCTGTAACATCATTAAAGCAAAGTTGTATGATGGTGTGTTTAGAGATCTGTTTTTCTAAAATTTTAGTTAAAGTATGTTTGATGTCAAGTAGGCCGTATCCCTGCATGCTGTAATTGTTTGATTTTGGGTGGATGTTTTTAAACAAGTTGAAAGCACTTGCATCATAAGCAACACCAAACCCTTCAAAGACAGAATCTCCAAAAAAATTGAAGAGCGGGGCTGATGTGCTGGGGGCTGATCTGAAGCCTTGATTGTTGATTTGGTATGAGTGGTTGAAAATATCAGTGAATTGTGCGTTGGCTACAAATCTATAACCAATACTCTGAAAAGAAGGAGTGATGTATTTTTTGATGATTTGATGATGTGCACTTGTGCGTTGCTTGCTTTCATAGGTTACTGATAGTTTAAGTATACGTACAGCTAGCTCACAAAGAAAAAGCCCCACTATAAGTGAGGCTGTAATCATGCAAATTGAAAAAAAATATTTTTTAAATCGGGTCATTGGCGCTTGTTTGGCCACTGCTTATTTTTTGAATGTCTCGGTCAAATAGATACAAGCCGCTTTTATCGGTGCCAATCAATTTAAGTTTGTCTTTTAAGCTTCTCGCTAAGTTCTCTTCTTCGATTTGTTCTGAAACATACCATTGCAAGAAATTATGAGTGGTATAATCTTTTTCTTCAAGGCACAAGAAGACCAATTTGTTTATCGCATCAGTGACTTTCATTTCATGTTTAAGTAAGTCATCAAAAACTTGAGCAATAGATTTAAATGATTTGGGTGGAGCATCTACTTTTGCAATGACGGCTCCTGATCCGCGCTCATTGACAAACCTAACGAGCTTTAACATGTGCTGACGTTCTTCTTCAGCGTGCTCATAGAAAAAAGCAGATATGCCTTCAAATCCTTGTACTTCTGTCCAAGAGGCAATGGCTAAATAAAATTGAGAAGCAGCAGCTTCAAGGGCGATTTGATTGTTGAGGGCTTTTTCTATTTTTTTTGAAAGCATAATCTTTAAGTGTTAAAATGTTTAAATCCTTGGGCTTGAAGCGGAACAACAGTTTCGTTTGGAGTTACTAAGTTTTTGCCAGCTTCAGCTTCAGTAATGTGCCCAATAATATGAATATTTTTTTGATCTTTTAAAGTTTCAAAATCTTTTTGATTGATTGTAAATAACAACTCATAATCTTCTCCTCCATTTAAAGCACACATAGTAGGTGAGAGGTTCATTTCAAGGGCAGTAGAGTGAGTTTGTTGATCGATAGGAATCTTTTCTTCATAGATTTGAACCCCACAATTACTTGCTTTGCAAATATGAAATAATTCACTGGCCAATCCATCTGAAACATCAATCATCGATGTTGGTTGAATGTTTTGCTGGTCAAAAAATTCAATGAGTTGCTTTTGTGCTTCAGGCTTAAGCTGCCGTTCAACGATGTAGGCATAAGAAGCTAAATCTGGTTGAATCTGACTGTTTTGCTGAAAGACTTCTTTCTCTCTTTCAAGCACTTGTAGGCCCATATAGGCAGCTCCAAGATCACCTGTTACACAGATCAAGTCATTGTGCTTAGCACCAGTTCTTTGAGTGATTTTTTCTGAGTTAGCAAATCCTATGGCAGTTACTGAAATGCACAATCCTGAGGGGCTAGAAGAAGTGTCCCCGCCCACTAAATCAACTTTGTAGCGCTCACATGCTAGGTGAATGCCTTTGTAGAGTTCTTCTATGGCTTGCAAAGAAAAACGATTCGAAACAGCAATAGAAACAGTTACCTGAGAAGCAAGTGCGTTCATGGCATAGATGTCAGATAAATTAACAACAATCGCCTTGTAGCCTAAATGCTTTAAAGGCATATACATTAAGTTAAAATGAGTGCCCTCAATCAAAAGATCAGTTGAGCACACTAATTGTTGAGCTTCTTTGGTTTGAATAATTGCAGCGTCATCTCCAATACCCAATTTAGTTTCTGGGTGAAACAACTTGGTTTTTGATGCAATTTGATCAATTAGACCAAATTCACCAAGTTCAGAGAGTTCTTCAGGCTGTTTTTTTTTGCTCATGTTATACTAGTGAGAAATTAGTTTTTTAATAATTGGCCCTTGGCTTGTTTGAATAATTAAGCTGTAAATGCCGCTGTTTAATTGGGTTTGTATCTGTTTGTCTACAATTAAGTTATGGTTTGTGTAAACGCGTTTTGCTAATCCATCAAAAATGTCAATGCTCAATATGTTTTTGTGCTTAAGCGCAGTTAAATCAAGGTTGAACATTCCGTCATTGCTTGGGTTAGGATAGACCATAATTGCATCGCTTATTGTTTTTAAATCAATACTGTTGGGCGCGGCAATTGTAATGGTACATACATCTGAGAAATTACCCCACTCGCCGTTGATTTTAACAGCTACAGTTACTTCATAGAGTACTTCTGTTTCAGCGCTGTCTAACCAAGTGAATTGAAAGTCATTGCTTGGTATAAGTCTTGTATATTCTTGTGTAGTGCCAGTTTGAGTGTTGGTGATGCTCCATTTGTAATCTTCAGCTCCCGTAATAGGGTCAGCATATAGGTAATCTCCCATATTTACAAGCACTATATTACACATTGAATCTATGACTCCTGTTGTTGCAATCGAATTACTGGCTTCAATGTGAAGAAGGCAAGTGTCACTGTATTGGCCGTAGTTTGTGCCGATGTGCGCGCGAACTCTAACCTGATAGGTTGTGCCATTTGAAATTCCTTGAACAGTATCTAATTGCAAGAAAGGAGCTGCACTTGAAGCCTGAGTAGGATTTCCGTTTAAGTCTGTAAACAACCATTCATATTCATCTGCTCCGGCAACAACCTCTGCTGAGATGATGTCTGAAAGTGAATTTATGGTATCATTGCAAAGTGCTGCAATTAAGCCAGTATTTTGGTTTTGGGGAGTTGAGTTTCCTGAACTTGTATCTACTGCAATTTCAAGGTTGATGGTATCAGCGCACACCCCATTTGCAGTAGTGTCAATGACAATGAACTCATAATTTCCGGCAGTTAATGCATTGATGAAAATAGAATCTTGATCAACAATTGCAGCAGCTTGCATGCCGTTTTGTAGAATGCCAAAACCTGATGCTGAAGCAGTATTTGAAACAGCAAGAGTTACTGTTGCATCAGAAGCACTGATGCTTGATTCATAAGTGGTGTCAGCACTTAGAATCGAGAAATTACATGGAGTGCTTCCGAAATTGGTAGTGGTAATTGTACAAAATAAGCCTAAGTTAAACTCAGCCCAAGAGCAAGGAGCAACAAAAGCTCGAACAAACACATCGTAGGTGGTGTTTGGTAAAATCCCGCTCACAGTATCAATTTGTAGTGTGTTGTCATTTGACAGACTTGTAATCGTGTCTGTACCGTTGACAAACATAAATTCATGCATGGTTGATCCTGCAACAGGATTGCCAAACGGAATAAATTTATTGGCACTATCAACAGCCATGATGTTGTTGGCACTTGATGACCCACAAACGGTTAAGTCAAGAATGGAACTGTTTACAGGTTGAGGTGCACACCCTGTGTCGATGGCAATAGCCAGTAAGGTGTCTGCGCAACTACTGTCGTCTATTACAATCACATTATAAAGACCCTCACTTATATTAGAAATAGTCAAAACATTTGATGCAACACTAAATGCCGCGGATAAAAGAGTCGTGCCATTGGTGTCTACTGAGATGTTGCCATTTGCCCCAGATAGGTTTATTTCTATTGCGCCATCTGAAGCCCCTTGCATGCTTACGGGAGTGTGGTTGCCTTCGGTGATTGATAAATTACAATTGAAGGTAGATGTTTGTGGGGTGTAAATTGTACAGCTAGTTCCGTTGCTAGTTGTGTCGCCATCAATAATTGCTTTTAATGAGAAGGTATAGCTGTCATTTTCATTAAAAAAACTTGCATGATCACTCATGTTGAAAAAATTATTTGAAAACGTAGAAAAACTCGTGTCACTCATGTCAGAAGCCTGAATCACTTCCCATAAATAAAGAATGGTTGATCCATTAGGGCCATATGGTTGAATGGTAGTTATATCTTGGTTTAGGGAATCTAATGTGTCATTACAAAATAATGAACTGATTTGAGGCCCTGTAATCAAATTTAAAGGTGTTGAAATAATACAAGTATCGCCAAAATCAGAAGTGTCTCCATCAACAATTGCTCTTAACGTAAATTCATATGTTTGCCCTTCACTAAAATAGGCAGAGTGGTCAGACACATTGAAGAAGTTATTTGAAAAAGTTTCAAAAACAGTATCGTTTGCTTGCCCCAATTCACTTACGTGCCATAAGTAGAGTATTGAGTTTGGTGCAGGAACAATTGGTTGGTAAGGTTGTATGGTAGTAATGTCTTGAGAAAGAGAGTCTAGTGTGTCAGAGCAAAAAGAAGTTGTTATAGAAGGTCCTTGTAAAAGAGCAGTCCCGGGAGTTGTTATTAAACAAGTGTCGCCTGTTAGGGTTGTGTCTCCATCAATCACAGCATGAAGAAATACTTCGTAAGTTGTGGCTTCATTAAAAAAGGTTGGATAGTCTGATAACTTAATAAAGTTAGTTGTAAATGTCGGAATAACCGTATCTGAAGTAGAACCCAACTCTTGCGCATGCCAAAAATATAAAATAATATTTGCGGGTGGATTTACAGGTCCGTAAGGTTGTTCTGTTGTTATTTCTTGGTTTAAAGAATCAAGTGTGTTTGAGCAAAAGTCTTGATTAACGCTCGGGCCTGGTAGTTGATTTGATTCAACAGAGGGAGTGAATAAAGTACATGAATTTACTGAGTTGTTAGCAGTGCCACCTTGATATCCTCTGATGGTTACAATATACTCAGTTCCAGGAAAAGAATTGAAGGCATCAAATAAGGCTCTACTATTTTGAGTTCCAGTAAAATCATAGACTGTATCGCCTAAAGTTGTCGTAACAATCCAACTGACAGAATCATGTCCTAAAAGGTTTATGGTTGTTTGTTGAGTAAGGGTGTCGATGGTGTCTGAGCAAGTAGTAGAAAGATCGCCAAAGGGGGGGGTCGGCACTCCGTTGGTAAAGAAAGGAATATTTGTATTGGAGGTTTCTCCTACTGTGACTTCAATCGTGTCTTTACATGCCTTGGGGGTGTAGTTGTTGTTGAAGTATTCAACTCTTATTTGATAGGTTCCGGATGTTAAGTTCTGAAATGACGCATCAGGGAAACCTGGTCCAGATAATTCTGGCGAAATCGTAATTGGTGTAGATTGATCTACATTACTTCTTCTGAATAAATAATTTACAGGACTTGGCGAAGAAAGGTCTCCTGGGTGGAGTGCTTGAACAGAAATTGACCCGATGCCGCTACTCGCTGAATCATCAATTACTGAGGTATAGTTAAAGCTAAAGTTAGAGCAGTTCCATGGCTCTGGGTTAATTTTGACATTTTCTTCAATAGTGTTACATGAAACATTACTAGCGTCAAAGACTAAAAAATCATATGCAATGGTATCTAAATTAATGGCTGTGAAAGGAGCGGTTTGATTAAAGTAATCAATCGATGGAGCTAATATGTCATTTGTTTCTAAAATTTGAATGTCATAAGTGCCCGATCCACCCGAAATAAAAAGTGTTGCTTGGCCATCATTATAAAGATTAGGAGTTGCGAACTGTGTTTGGAAAGAATCAATCAATAAGGTACACGGCGGGGCAGGAGTAGTAATAAACAACTGCCCCCATTCAGACATTTTGCTGTTGTTAGGATTTGCAGCATCTATGGCATGCGCATATTCAAGAATATACTGCTCGCCAAGTGCAACACTAAAATTAGCAGTATTAAAATCATCAAAGTAAATAGATCGGTTTGGCCCGCCACTAAACAAGCTTTGGTGAATTGATGAGACGTAATTGCCTTTGTGTTTTAGTCTAAAAACAATAAGATCATAGTTCACATCGTTTGCAATAAAATTGATTTGTTGGTCAAGAGAATCGAGTTCGTTTTGTGAAAGGTCAGCAGAATCAGGACAATTCGGAATCGCAATAGAATTGTCAAGAGGATAAAAGCAAAATTCTACATCGTCAGATATGGGCGGAGACATTGTTCCGTCTTCAGAGCTAACTTGAATTTGATTAGGAGCAGAGCCACTGTGCAGGCCGGTGTCTAAGTCTGCGTTTGATAAAATGTATTGAAGGGTTACAAATGTGTCTGTGATTTGAGGGGTGATTGCGTTGAACATGCCCCACTGTTCAGTGTAAAGATGAAAAATATATCCGTTTACTCCAGGGTTGTTGTCTGTATAACATTTGATCGTATCATTTTCATTGAATATGATTGGGTTGAGCAGATCAATACCCTCTCTTGGAGAGCTTATTTGAGGTTGGCTCAAAAAAGTAAGTGGTATAAAGAAAAGAATGATATATGTATAAAGAGACTTCATTGTTTGTATGTTAACACCAATGTTTTAACGATTAAAAGTAAATTAGGTTGCATTATGGTTGAATATTGAGTTTTTTAACCCAATATGATTGTTCAGATTTAAACACCAATAGATAAGTAGAGCTTGGGAGATTTGGTGGTAGTTGAATGTTATTTATGCCTGGCCTTAAGTGATTTGAATAAATGCTTTGTCCTTTTAAGTTTTGAATTTCAAGTAAGCTGTTTTGCTCGGCCTCGACAGTTAAAAGTTGATCACGTTTTATGGGGTTAGGATAAAATTGAGGAGCTTTTTGAGTGTTTTTTTGCTCAATTGAGGTTGCATATTGAGCTGGTATGGTAATCTCACAGGCATCAGCATAAGTGCCCCAAATACCATTTACTTTTGCTAAAACAGAAATAAAATAGGTGTTTTCGTAAATAAGCCCATTGATGAGGTGTAAGTGCAGGTCTGTAGCTGCAATTTCTCTGGTATATTCAAATACATTGCCATTGCGGTCGTCAAGTTTCCATCGAAATTGCTCAGCTCCAGTAACACCCAAACAATATAAAGCACTGTTGGGGCTTTCTAAAGTAGTGCCACACATTGAAGGCAAAACCTGAACATTTTCAACTTGATTTTCAGGCAACAAAATCTGACAGGTAGATCCATAGTGGCTCCATTGGTTGTTTACTTGAATGGCTACTTGAACTTGCATGTATCCGTCATACCAAATTCCGACTTGAGTCAAGTCTAAAACACCTCTAGAATCAGTGTGCTCTAATTGATCTTGATTTTCAAAAGTCATTAAGAAACGATAATTGCTGGCGCCTTGTATAAGATCAGCTTGAAGTGATGCATTTAATGAACTTAGACTCACTGAACAATCTTGTGTTCTTAATTGAGTTGGTTCAAGTGGAGGATAAGCGGTAGTGATTTGACAGGTTTGGTCATAATTTAAGTAAGAACCGTTTACTTTGCCTTTGACCTGAATATTTATGATTTGGTCATGACCAATCCCGGGAAGATTTGCCATGTTAAAATAATTGGCAGGGCTTTCAATTTCATGTACAATTCCTGACGAGGTATATTCGAATCGAAACATATAATCAGAGGCGTTGGTCACTTGATTACAAGTGATAAATTGATCTAAACTGTCAAGGCGTTGATTGCAAAATTGTGCCTCTATATTGGCTGTAGTAATCGGAGCAGCTGAAATATGTATAAGACAGATATCGCTGTAATTGCCCCAATGACTATTTACTTGAGCTTTTACGCGCACCTCATAAGAGCTGCTGTAATCAAGGTGACTTTCGTTAAGGTTGATCGATGTTGAAGAACTTGTTAGTTCAATGATTTGATTAGTAGATGCGTTTTTAAGTTCAAAACTATACATGCTCGCATTGCTTACTGAAAAACATTCGATTGTTTGATGAAGTCCGTTGAAGCTTGCGTGGCAGTCAGAATTGATGAGCTTAGTGTTTTCAATCGCTGCTTGAGGTGTTTGAACAGTACAAGAAGTTGAATATCCTGACCACTGACCACCTACAAAAGCTTGCGCTTCGATGTTGTAATTTTGGTTGTAGGTTACTCCATTTGCATCAGAAAATACAAAGCTCGGGCTTGCGCTAGTTAGTTCGTCAAGTTGTGATCCTGCAAGAGTACTAACTTTAAATTTATAACTCGAAGCTGAAGCCACTGGTTCGCATGAAATGGTCTCATCAAGGCTGTTGAGTGTGCTGCCACATTGTGCAGTAACTACTTGGGTTGTTGAAGCATTAGATCCTGTAGGAGCACTCACAGCACATGTTTGGCCAAATTGCCCCCAGGTAGTGCCTACTTGAGCGCGTACTGAAATTTGATAGGTAGCGCCCTGTTGAACACCTGAAACAGAATTAAAGATAAAATTACGATCACTTCTCTGAATGACTTGATAAGAATTGTCAGGAAATTCAAGTTTGAATTCATAGGTATTGGCATTTGTAACTTGATTGCAATGCACAACATCTGTCATTGATGTAAGCGTATGGCCACACTGGGTTGAAATAATACTTGTTTGATCAACAACTGAATCAGGAAATGTAACAAAGCATCCGCTGCTCCAGGGTCCCCAATTGCCAGCTACTTTTGCTTTTACTTGAATGAGGTAAAGTTCATCATAGTGTTCTAGGTTAGGGATATTCATAAAATTGATTTGAGGCTCGCTCACAGTTTGACCTGAAACAATAGAGCCTGATCCTGGAGTGAATTGAAACTGATAGAGTTCTGCTGATGCAACAGGATTACAATAAATGAATTGCTCGCCAATGACCAGTGTGCTGTTGCATTGATCGGCTATGATTTCAGTGGTTTGACTCTGTGAAATTTGTATTGTTAAAACACAGATAAGAAAAGAGATGATCGGTTTCATGTTTTATGAGTTTATTTTGCTTACTTAATGATCAGCAGTTTGCTTTCTTTTTGAGTGTTTTGCTGTACTAAAATTGTGTATACTCCAGTTGAAAGGTGGCTAGGTAAATCGATTGATTTGGCTTTCGTAGAGCTTGAAAATACTTCTTGCATGCTTGCATTGTAAATCATGATATTTTTGTGATTTTCATTTGTAAAACGAATTGAAGAAGCACTTCCCGCAACAGATGGGTTAGGATAAATTGATTCAATGATGCTACTTGTATTGTTGAGCCATTGATTCGAGGTAGTAAAATCTGAAGGGGTAGTGACTTGGCAGTGTGATCCGTATTCAGTGATGCGGCCATTAATTTGAGCTTTTACGCGAAGTTCGTAGGTGGTGGCACTCTGAGCATTTTCAAGCCAAATGAATGTAAAGTCATTTTGATTGACATCTCTGATGTATTCTTCTACTTCTAGGGTTTGTCTGTTGGTGATTTGCCAAATGTATTTTTCAGCTCCACTTAGCTCATTGCACTCTATGAAGTCAGTGATGCGATCAAGAGTTTGTCCGCAAAATTCTTGTTTTACTTCAGTTGTAGGTGCTGAAGGAGTGGTGATCGCGCAAGAGGTGCCGTAAGTTTGCCAAGCATTGTTGATTCTAGCTTTTACAGAAATCTGATAGGTGCTGGAGTATTGTAATTCATTGACATCATCTAAGACCAATAAGTTACTTTGAGTGGCTCTTGGGTGCTCAATGACTTGACCATCTGAAGTGATGAATCTCCACTTATACTCTTGAGCATTTGTAAGAGCATTGCACTGAATATGATCTGTGAAACTTGAAAGTGTAGTGCCGCAATATGCTGCTTGAACCTCTGTTGTTAAGGCAGGAGGAGCAGGCGTGGTAATAGAACAAGATGCAGCATACCCCCCCCAAACATTGTTTGATTGAATTTTAACGCGCATGTGATAAGTAGCATCAAACTCAATACCTGCTTGGTTAACAAGATTTATAGCATTATTTGTGCTTAAAACATATTGAATACTTTGATCAGGATAAGTGATTTCAAACATATATTGTTGAGCACTGTTGATTGGCGTGCAATAAATTAACTCATCAATTGCATTTAAAAGAGTGTTGCACTGACTGTGGTGGATTTCTGTAGTTGCAATCTGCACTGTTCCTGCGTCAATCGAAACAGACTTTACATCTGAGCAATTGTTGTTGTCAGTAACTGTTGCGGTGTATGTTGCAGGAGCTAGATTAGAAATACTGCCAGTGTTTGCGCCATTAGACCAGTTGTAGGTGTAAGGAACTGATCCACCCGAAACGTTAAGACTTACAGATCCATCAGAAGCACCTTGAGTGGTTTCATTGGTAGAAGAAATGCTTACAGAGAAGTTTTGGCAAGGGTCATTGCCTGCGTTTACAGAAACAGACTTTACATCTGAGCAATTGTTGTTGTCAGTAACTGTTGCGGTGTATGTTGCAGGAGCTAGATTAGAAATACTGCCAGTGTTTGCGCCATTAGACCAGTTGTAGGTGTAAGGAACTGATCCACCCGAAACGTTAAGACTTACAGATCCATCAGAAGCACCTTGAGTGGTTTCATTGGTAGAAGAAATGCTTACAGAGAAGTTTTGGCAAGGGTCATTGCCTGCGTTTACAGAAACAGACTTTACCTCAGAACAATTATTGTTGTCAGTAACAGTCGCTGTATAAGTAGCTGGCGCTAGATTAGAAATACTGGCAGTGTTTGCGCCATTAGACCAGTTGTAGGTGTAAGGAGCTGATCCACCCGAAACGTTAAGACTTGCAGATCCGTCAGAAGCACCTTGAGTGGTTTCATTGGCAGAAGAAATGCTTACAGAGAAGTTTTGGCAAGGGTCGCTGCCTGCTTGAATCGTGAAGTTTTCAGTAGTAAGACATGAAAAAGCATCATAAACACTTACAGAATAGTTGTTGGGAGAAAGATTTTGAAGGCTTTGTTGGGTAGCGCCGTTAGACCAGTTATAGGTGTAAGGGGCTGATCCGCCTGAAATACTAACACTCGCAGATCCGTCAGAAGCGCCCTGAATGGTTTCATTGGTGTAAGAAACAAGTAGCGTGTTTTGGCATGCAGGAGTGCTCAACTGGCAAGTGTTGCCAAACTCTGACCATGCGTTGTTGACCATGCTGCGTACCTTAACGAGATAGGTTTGGTTGTATGTGATGTTTTGAATTGAATTTAATGAGAAATTATTTGAAGATTGAGTTAAAACGTCATGTGGTGAGCCGTTGGTGTTGAGTATGTGAAATTCGTATTGACTTGCATTGCTTACTGGGGTGCACTGAATAGTCTGTTGCATGCTTGAAGCTGTTGAGTTACAAAAGTTTTGAGTAAGTTGAGTTGTGGCAATAGGGTCTGGTTGACTTGAGCCATAAAACACAACTGAATAATCTTCGGTTTCTCCCATTTCAGGATTGTAACAAGCAGAACTGATGGAGTTGTTGCTCTTGTCAGAGATGACGCGCATTCTTAAAAATTGATTTTCAGTTAGGTTGCTTGGAGTGGCGATGCTGCCAGTATGCAGGGTTTTGTTTTGGCTAGAGAATACCTCTTCTGAAGCATCAGAGAAATCACCATCATTGTTGTAGTCAATAAAGACTTTAATGTTTTCTGTGTTGATGCCATTTTTAATGCTAATAGAATAAGTTGATGTTTTTTCTAGTGCTGTAAAATAAAAGCAGGTTCTGTCGTTGTATCCGCCGTCTCCAGAGGTACTTAAAGAACTTACATCTAATGTGTTTAGGGTGACGTTTCGAATGCCGTAACCAAAGTAATTGTTGGTGTTTGTTGTGGTTGTGAGGCAAGCTTGTGCGGGATTGGTGTTGTTGGATGGAGCAATTAAGGCAGATGAGCTGATCAGTCCTGAGCGCTCAGTAAGTATGGCTGCTCTCATGCGATCTTTTTGACCTTGTGTAAAGTTAGTTTGACAAGCATCGGAGGAGTAAGAAAGAAAGTTTGAAGAGATTTCGCTTAAATCTCCACCATCACAGCTGTTTGAGCCGCTTGCGCAGCCGTAATCTCTTTTGTGTCTTCTTGTGTCGCTTACGCAATCACCATTTGAGCCACAGTCTGAATCGGTAGGGCATCTTAATGTGCCGTCATTAGTAAGGTCTCCCTGAAAAGTGTGGTATAATCCAAAGGCATGCCCCAGTTCGTGAATGACTGTGATGTTGTGATTTGTGTAAGATTTTAGGTTGTACCCCTTGGTTTGGTTAGGGTCGTATCCAAAAGCATTGTAAAGAATTACTGCTCCGTCATTGCTGCTGTAAACCGGCGGAAGATAGGCGAATCCTTGTGTGCCTGAAGCACCGTCATTGTCGTTGATTTCACTAACAATCCAAATGTTATAGTAAATTTCTTTGGGCCATTTACTTAAATCTTTAATCTCGTTTTCATTATCTGCAGAGCCGTAATACACTAGACCAACATTTTGATAATTTGAAGTGTTTGAGGCGTTAATTCTGTTGATTCCATTTGTGCTGTTGCAGTTTGGATCTCTTTTGGCCAATTCAAATCGAATCAAAGTTTCGACACTTTGTGAAGAGTAGTTGCCACTGTAGGCATCATTCAGAGATTGAACTGCACTTTGAATTTGAGCAGTAGAGATGTTAGATCCTTGACCAACAGGTTCTCCGTTGTGCATGATGTGTACTACTAGCGGAATGGTAAGTGTGTCTTGATTTGATTTTTGCTGAGTACTTAAAAGTGTGTTGTTTATTTTTTTATGATATTCTTTGACAAGATTTGAAAAGTCTGGTCTTCTAAGTAGTTCATTAAATATGTGATCGCTACCGCATTGCTCGTGCTGTTGAGCTTGTGTGAATTGCGTGAATAGCAGCAGTGCTGCAAAAAGTGTTGTTAAGCGGTTCATCTGTGTTGTTGTTTTGAACCTGCTTTACGCAATAAAAAAATAAAAGGTTACTTGCTAAAGAAAAGATGCTGGACAGAACTCGTCACTAAAAAACTGATTTTCAGGAATTTTTATGTGTGTTTTTTTTGTTCCTATCAAGATGATGTTCTGAACAATCTCTGAGTTGTTTTTGCTTTGAATTGGATGGATGGATAGCTTGAAATAAGCAGAAAAACTTTGCTTAATGGCTCCTAAAATGTATTGGTTTGTGTCTTTTAAACTCGCTAAGACATTGATCTGTAAAAGACCATTTTTGTTGAGTCGTTGATGTGCTTTTTTAGCAGTTTCTATAGTAGTTAAATGATCTGGAATGTTTTTTTCTGAAGTAAATACATCAAATACAATCTGGTCATATACCTGATCGCTGGTGTTTAAAAAATAACGCGCATCTTGGTGAATGCATTGAAAATTTTCTGACAGTTTTACATCAAATTCACTTTGCGCAAGCTTTGTAAGTGTTTGATCTATTTCTACTACTTGTATGTGGCTGTTAGGATGGTTTTTGTAAATATAATTAGGGAGGCTCATGGCTGCTCCGCCCAGAAACAATAGATGTTCTTTGTGCTTGTGGTCTAATATATTATCTGCAATAAATTGATTGTAAGGGTATACAAGTGTGTCTTTTGTGTTAGATTTTGCAGAATTAATGTGGTTACCCAGTTGTAATACTTTTGTTTCGGTTTTTGGATCATCGAAAATGAGTACCCGGTTGTAAAGTGTATCTAAGTCAATGTAATTCATCTTTGTTGATTTGTAGCTTTGATAAAAGCATAGTAAGCTT
Organism: Flavobacteriales bacterium; assembly: GCA_020631045.1. Classification (GTDB taxonomy): domain Bacteria; phylum Bacteroidota; class Bacteroidia; order Flavobacteriales_G; family JALEGO01; genus JAHDHZ01. The sequence goes on from JAHDHZ010000006.1 coordinate 36,695, forward strand.
ATGCATATAACAAGAAGTGATTGCTTGAATTGTTTGGTATATAGCAAGCAATTGGTCAGTAACATGAAAGCTAAAGCGTAAAGTGTTTTTTGACTTGAAAGATTGGGGATAAGTATAAATACAGTACTCCAAATGCCAATTAATGCGCCTATTGATCCTGCAATGTATAGTTGACTTATGAGTTTTGTGTTTTCTTGTTTTTCAACACGGTAAATACAGATAGGAATGATGCTCAACAAACATGTCGGGATGTAAAAAAGACACATGCTTGCACAAATAGTACCAATATGTTGATTGATTTGTGCGCTCAGTAAATAATGTAGTATGTTGTTTTTGAAAATGTTGAGAAAGATGATGCTTAAAGCTGAAGAAACTAAGATTTGAAGAATGATTCTATTTTGATTCTTTAAATGAGTAATTTTTTGAGCAAGAAAATAGCCAGTACTCATGGCAATTAAAATAGTTGAGATGATCGCTGCCCATGTGATGGTTGATGTGCCAAAAAAAGGTGCAATAATTCTGGTAGCTGAAAGCTCAAGACTCATGATGACCACGTTGCAAATGATAATGGTGATGAAACTTGTAGCTTTCATTTAAATTTGTGGTATGAAAGAGAAGTGGTTTTTAAACTTATTTGTTGCTTTGAGCTTCTCATTTGTCTGTCTGCATTTCTTTTTTTCTGGCATTTACTTAACTGATGGCAAATATACGCCCTTTGCTTTGAATGCTTGGGTTTATCGCTATGTGCAGTTGGGGTTTTATCAAGATTGGCGATTGTTTGCCCCTGAAGCTCCTTCTTGTCATGTAGGTTTTGTTTATGAATTAGATTCTAATAAAGTGAGTGATCACTTATTTTTAGGTAAAACCTACTTTAAGTCGATTGCCTTAAATCCTTTGAGTAGTAAAGGCATGCAGTACAGGGTAGTTCAGGCTTTGTCAAGAAATATGTTAAAAGCACACCATATAGTTCAAAATTTACCTCAAAATGAGCGACTGAATTATCTATTAAAAGACCAGGCGGTCAAAAAGGCACTAAAACTTATTAAAAAAGAACACAAGACAGCAAAATCTGTTCGATTTACTTATTTATGTGCACAATTCGATGATTCTTTAAATTTAGATTACAGTTTAAGTACCGATAAACAAACTTTTATATGGTTGCCCATTGACTAGAGCTTTAACATATTATTTTTTTTGGTTTCAAAGACTCGCATATACAGCTTTGTTGATCTTTTTTGCCTACACACTAATTGATGTAGACTTTTTCTATTTTGATCAAACACTCTTGAATCAAACTAATTTTGTTCAAGGTGTTTTGTATCAGTTTAGCCATCAGCTAAAAGATGCAAACCCTTTTAAGATATGGGTTTTTATTTTAGTGTATGCATCAGCTTTGATTTATGGGATAATTGTAAAAGCTCATTTTTTTCATCGGCTATTAGTTTGGTTCTTTACCCTTCAGCTTTTCAGCTTGCTTGCCGAAGTGTTGACAGGAGGGCACAACTTGATGTTGATCTTACTGTTCTTTCATATTTTTTTCTTTTACTCAGAAAAGCAAGCTCATCAGAAAGTGAGTCGCGTGATGTGGTGGGGAGCTAAAAATCAGTTTTTGTGGATGTATGCTTGGTCGTTGTATTTTAAGTTAAAGGGAGAAGATTGGATGAGTGGAAGGGCTCTTGAAATTGTTTTTAGCGATAAGATTTATAGTGTAGATTGGGTTACTCAGATAGTACAGTATTTAAATCTCACTGAACTATTTACCTATTTGATACTGTTCTATCATGTTATTTTTATTGTGTACTTGAGTCTTGATTTATTTTTTAGACGAAGGCCTTTCAAGAACTTGGTCTTCATGTTAGGGGTGAGCTTTCACTTGAGCATTGCCCTTGTGGTAGGCTTGCCAGATTTTAGTTTGTTTGTATTTGCTGGTTATGTGTTGGTTTTTGCTCAAGATAGGTATATCCTACCAAAATACAGATCAAAATTGGAGATTGTACAAAGCCCATAATGTATCTGCTTAGTGGATAAAACTCAGTTGATTTAGACAAGCAGTATCCTAAGGTAAGTATGCCAAAAGCTAAAAGAGTAAGCCCTGTATAGATCACACTAATTTGTTTGAAGAAGTATTTTTTAAATAACAGCCAATGTATCGATAAGGCACATAGATAATACAACAAAGAGAATACAAGGGTTAAGAGATATTTGCCGTAGTAAAGTTGAAGATAAGAAAGTCCTTGAAACAAGTCTTGAGATGTTTGGTTGAAGTAAGTATGGTTGTTGTTGTATAAAAAGGCGAGTTGATAGTTTAAGTGAACAAATAAGAAGTCTCTTAAAAAACCCAGAACAATAATAAAGGAGAGTAAAACTAAGATTGAAATTTTTTTACCCATAAATACCACAAAAAGAAGATAAATGCATAAACGATAATCGTAAAGGTGTAGGTATGGTTAAAGTCAAGTGCCTGGGGCGCATACAGAGAAATAAGACAAAGGGCACTGATGCGAAGAACATTGAGTAGGTGGATGAGTGTAATTCCTGAAATGATGTAGATCAGTTTGTGCCATATTTTACCAGGAAAAGCAATAATAAAACCTGTAAAAAGAGCAAAAAGAGCAATGCCATTACAATTATCGCCAATCCAAACGCCATGAGAGCCATCTATGCCAAGGGTTACAATTCCTGTGTCGTAACTGCTAAAATCAATTAATGTGTAGCCAATGCTTTTTAAAAAAAAGCTGCTGCATAAAGCTAAATTGTGAATGACAGCATCATCAAGAATTCTAGTTTGATGTAAGCAAACATCGTAAACAACATACCACAATAAGTAGATGATTAGACATTTGATTAAAAATAGCTTTGAAGCAGAAGTGTTGTTAAACACGTGTATTTTTTTCTCTTGAAAGTTTGTAGCCAGCTGCGAGCCCAACAAGTGCTAAAATGCCTGCTCCTCCGTCAATAGGAACGCAAGGTGGTGGCCAACAAGGAGGGGTTGATCCACCAGCCGGTGGTGGTGGTGGTGCAAACAGCTGCTTAGGCTGAAGTGCTGTAAAAGCAAGTGTCGCTATAAGTATGAAAATTATTTTTCTCAACGTTTGCAAATGTACGAATTAATGGTGAAATAGTTTCATGCTCTTTAGGAGTCTCTCACCTTGTTTAATTTCAATCAAGTAAATGCCAGATTGACTTGGCATTTGAAAAGAAATTTGAGCATTTTTTTGAATTTGATTAAAGTTTTTAGAACCTATAACTTGCCCAAGAGCATTGTATAAAGTAAATGCAGTAGGAACGTTTGACCCAACTAAAGAAGTGATGCGCGTTTCATTTTCTAATTGCTGTAAAGTAAAATCTTTAGACAATACATCATTTAAACCGACAGTAACATTTAAAGAAAGTGTTTGAGTGATTACATCGTCACATCCATTCTCATTGCTTGATACCAGACTAACTGTATATAAACCTGGAGCTTGGTAGGTTTGTGTAGGATCATCTACAGTTGAGGTGTTGCCGTTGCCAAAATCCCAAGCATAGGTAGTAGCTCCTTGCGAGGTGTTGTTAAATAAAATCTCTTCTCCAACAATAAGGGTGTTTGTATCTGTATTGAACCCAGCAATTACTTGAGCAGGCTCTTCAATGGTGTAATTGTAATTTTTAACGCAGGCATTGGCATCTGTGACTTGCAAGACATAAGAGCCTCCACTTAAATTAGAGAGAGAATCTCCTGATAAAGCACTGTTGCCCCAAGTAATAACGTAAGGGGTAATACCACCTGAAATATTTAAATTGATGGCCCCATTTTGATCACCAAAACAAGATATATTTTCGATGGTTTCTTCAACTAAGAGCTCTGTAGGTGATGCAATTACAAAAGATTCAGTCTGGCTACACCCTGTCAATGTGTTGGTTAAGGTGATTTGATAATTGCCGTCAGTTAAGTTTGAAATTTGAGCAGTCGTATCTCCATTAGACCACCCATAGGTATATGTGGCTGAAGGATCTGTAGAGCTAACAGAAGCAGCACCTAAGGTTTGATCACTACATACATTGTTTGTAGTGATTACATCTTGTATCACTTCAGCTCCTTGGTTAATGGTTGCATTGGTGATGATCGAGCAGCCAGAGCTTGTCTCAGTAATGGTTACAAAATAAGTTGACGGAGAGAGATTGGTAAGTACATCTCCTGTCTGGCCATTAGACCAAGCAAATGTTTTGCCTGTATTTCCGTTACTTGCCAAAACAGAGATGCTGCCGTTGTTTGCATCATAACAACTGATATCTTGAGTCGTAACTTGAGTTGAAAGCAATGAAAGTGGTGCGATGACTTCGATCAAGGCGGTTGACAAAGCTAGATTAGCATCTAATACCTCGACCTTGTAAATGCCCTCTTCACTCAAAATAGTTGAATCTGTTGAGTTTGATGTAGTTTCAACTCGAAGGGTGTCGTTGTTTTCATCAATCCATGTAAAGGTATATGGTGCAACACCTGCCACTTGAACACTAGCCATACCATCATTTGAATTCGCACAAGTAGGTTGTGTTTGTGAAATATTCAAAGGACTCGTAATGTTTAAGAACAGTCTTCTTAACACAGTATCATTCTTGGTAAATGCATAAGCTTGACCTTCTGTGGTGATTTTTGTAAAAGTTCCTAAAATGGAATCTTCAAGGACAATATTCTTGTTTTGATTGGTGAAAGCTTCTAGATTATTAAAGGTGATTTGGTAGGTGTCAGTAGATGAAAGTGCTCCATTTCTTCTGTAAAAAACTAAAGGGATTCTAACGCTTGTTAAATTAGAGGGCAAAGCATTTAATTCAATGAATCTACCTTCGTTGAGCGTTGCGATGTTGATTTGATTGTTTTCATTGCCAAAATCTGAATTTTCATGATTCCAGTCATATCCTACAGTTGATTGATCATTTAAGACAATCTGAGCCTCATCAATTCGCTGACCGCCATTTAAGTCTAAGTTAATGCTTAAGGTTGGAGTTTGAGTGCCTACAACTTTAACAGAATTGTAAGAATCAGCTGCCGCTGATTCAACTTTATCGCTTTCTTGAAAATCAATGCTGGCTGTACCATCAACGGCCTGAACAAAAAAGGCTTCTCCTGAAGCAATGACATCTCCAGCACCATCGCCATTGTATGTTACATAATTTCCGCTGTTGTCGTTTTGTAGTACATAAATCGCTCCACCGTCAGCTCCGGTAATGTTAGACATATTCAAGCTGTCAACATATAGATGTGCTGCGTAAGGATTACCCAGTAAATTCCATCCATCACCATAAGTGCATGCTCCTGCAGAGCTTGTAAACGAAAGTCCTGAAATAGAAACATCACCAGAGGCAGGGGTGCCTGAAGTTGTAATGGTATTTCCTGTATTGTCATAAATGTACCACCCAGAAGTACTTGTGGCGTGATTTAAACTTTGAGCAAACCCTGTTGGGGTAGCGTAATCACACATGGCTTCATCCCAGTATGAAATAGAAACAAAAGAACTTGCAGGGTCTTCACTGTCAGGAAATCCGCTAGTATACGTATCGTTTGCCCACTGACCAACATCTGCTGAAGTTACTTGAGGAGCTAGTGTATACCAGTGTGCAGAATCATCTTCATTTAAAAAGCGTTCAGCGATTAAGTTGCCAGAAAAAGGTGTAGATGGAGCAGCGCCTAAATTACCGATTACGGCAGTACCTGTTGCATTTGACTTGAGATAAACACTGCCAGATAAATTAAAGGTTCCGTTTTCAACATCTAATACATTATAGACGTTAAGAACAGCTCCCGCCCCGCAAGACAAACCTCCACCTGTATTGTCTAAGAGAATGTTATAAACATTGGTAGTGTCTCCGTCAATGGTCTGCGCCATAGTTGTGCTGTTGAAACGAATTCTTGAACCATCTGTATAATTAAACCCAGAAGAACCAGCATTGTTTAACCAATTACCTTGCACTGAAAAGTGTTTTTCAGCCCCATTCAAAGTGCTGCCTGTTTCAATTGAAACATCTCCGAAAGACAAGCTGTCATGTCCAGAATTTAAGTTTAATGTCGTATTGTTGTTGATTTGTACAGCACCTAAAAAGCTAAGACCTTCAATGTTTTGAGAAGATCCTAAAAAGCGAATGGTATCAGCGTTTGATCCGTTAAAGGTTCCTAAATCTTTGAAGTTTCCGTTTATAGTAAATCCTTGATTGTAAGAAAACACACCGTTAGTATCTACTAAAAATTCATTTGTTGTAACATCAGAGCTGGCATCTAAAACAACCCCCCCAACAACATTTGTGTTTGACACTTTGAACAATCCATCAAACGTAGAAGTGCCAAATACTGTTTGAGTACCCGTGCCTACAAAGTCAAAAGTGTCTGTGGTAAGTAAATTTAAAGTGCCTTGATTATAAAAATCATTATTTAGATAAATATTGTTGTTGTTAGAATTTAAAATTCCGCCAGAAGCAATGCGAAGATCACCTAAAATTGACGAGGCTTCAACATCAGTGCTCAAGTTTAAGCCAGAAGCATTTGAAACATATAAGTCATGATATTCAAAAGTTGAAACATGGCTGAACGATTGAGTTGCTGATCCGTTGTAGTAAAAAGAAGAGGTATTTGATGCGTCAGCATTAATAGTTGCTCCATTTACAACAGTAAGCGTTCCATTTAAAAACACAGTAGCATCTGCGGTCTGCATATCAAGGGTTAAAGATGAAGCTGGTGCAGCAGATGGATTCGTGAAGCTTAGATTGTTGACTATAAGAGTGTCATTTACATCAATAGTAACAGAAGATCCACTACCGACAATAGTTGTTGCAAGTTGACTAGAAATAGTTGCTTGATCGTTAACATTTAAGCTAACATTTCCTCCGCTAATGCCTATAAGTACTAAATTACTTGCGACATTTAAATCACCCGATACATTCCAAGTAATTACCGTGCCTGATTGTGCAAATAGACTGTTGTTTCCTGAGGCTAAATTTAAATTCATCTCGCCGTTCTGGTCTATAGTAGTATTGCCTGATGCTAGATTGCCACCAAAAGAACCTGCTACATTTACAACACCATTATTTGTGAAAATCAATGCTGCGCCAACTCCTGATGTTTGTTGAATAGTAACAGCGCCATTTATATTCAGCGTATCACCTGCAGAGACCGTAACTAGGTGAAAAAATCCGCCATTGATGGTTAGGTTGTTGCATTCAGCATTTTCTGATGTAGTAATAAAATGGTCTGCATTAATTATAACATTGTCTGCAGGGCCAGGAATACATCCGCAATCCCAAGAATCTTCAGAGCTCCAATCAGTATCAATACCAGTTGAGTTGATTTGGGCAACAACAATGCTTTGTATTGTTAGGGTAAGGGCGAAAAAAGTAAATAATTTCTTCATGTGATTATAGGTTAAGGAGTTGTTTTTTTAGCGTTTCGTCTACAGAATTTGGACCAAGCCAAACGCGCAACAATGCTTTTTTAAACGCTGGTTTTTCAATGGTCTTTTTAAGTGTGTTGTTGATGTAGAATTCAAGGCCTTTTTCAGGACTGTATTTAAGATTACAATGATCGCCTTTGCTTAAGTTAGAGCTTTCAAATACGCCAATAAAACTATTTATTTCTTTTTCAAGAGAACTGATGTCTCCGTTCATGGCTTTGATGAACCCTTCTTTTGTTGCTTCTGCCATTTTTTCTCCCGTAATTAAAGAAGAGACAATGGTAATAGACATCACAAAGGAACTATTGGCATTGATGATGTTCGTTGCATTGTTGTCTCTTTTATTTAAATACAATCCTGCGACATAAAGATCTAAAAACCATTTTTCTCTAAGGCCTGCGCCATTCAGTACAAGTGTTTCGCCGTTGTAGGTCACTTTTTCATCAAAACGAATGCCTTCAACAGTTTTTTGTGCAAGACCACATTCGCAAATCAGAGAAAGTGCTATAAATAGTGTGATGATGTGTGATTTCATACTTAGTTTTTTGATTAACACAATGAACCGAGACTAAGATATAAAGATTTTTGAAATACAAGTCTATTGCAAAGAGCTATTTTATAAGCTGTACATAGCCTGTTTGGCGAATGGTTTCACCATTTAAGTCTTTGTACTTTATTTGCCATAAGTATAAACCCTTATCACACGTTCTTTGTTTTAAGTCATGGCCAGTCCACTGAAATTCTAAATCTGACGATTCATATACTAGATTTGACCATCTATTGTAGATTTCAATTGAAAAGCTTGAAGTGTCAATACCACAAGACTCCATGTTAAAGGCATCGTTTAAGAAATCTTCATTCGGAGAAAATGCGGTAGGAATAAATAAGTGTTGTTTTTGTTCTAGTCTAATGATTTTTGAAGTGCTATCGGAGCAACCAGAATCACTTGAAACAATGAGTTTGACTTCAAATTCACTGCCTTGAAGTTCATCTAGATTTGCAGTAAACTGTTCTTGATCAGATTCAATTGTTTGGTTGTTGTTTGCTAGAGTTGATTCAATCATCCACTCAAAATCAGAACTTAATAAAGAAGTGTTTTCAAGAAGAATGTTTTGGTTGAATTCATCTAACGTATGTGCTTGTAGTGTGTAATTAAAACCTGCAGTAGGGCTTTCAAATACACGCACAAAGCTAGGTTTAATGAGCGTGTCGTAACATGAATTCCCATATTCGAGAGCTAGGCCAACATCATAAATCCCAGGATTTTGAAAAGTAAATACAGTAGAATCACAAGCCCCACCAATAGTAGCGATAGAGTCAATTATCCACACACATTGCGTGAAACCTAAAATAGATAAATCGGTGTTGTTTGTTAGATGAGTTTCAAGTGGAGCGCATCCATTTTGTAAAGAGCTTGTAAAGTCAAAATTTGGAATTTCAAAATATTCAAACACAAAGGTGAGTGTATCTTCTGTTGAGCATCCATCTGAAATCACTACATCATAAAAATCTTGATCGGGGAAACTCCCTTGAGCTTGAATCTGTTCGATTTGATTGTTGCTTTGGTTGTGAATCCATAAGTAGTTTAAGGTAGAGTCAGGGTGTCCGCCAAAGCCTTCTGCAGTGTAATTAAATATAGCCCCGTTGCAGGTGTTGATCAATAAGCTGTCTGCACTCGTAATAGGAGCATGCAAATCAATGCATATGATTTCACTTTGATCTGAGCACCCATTTGCATCAGTTATTTCAAGACCATAACATAAAGCTGTGGTGTCATTGGTAGCAATCATTTCACTTGTCTGACCGTTATTCCATAAATAACTAAAGGGCATGGTTCCGTTTTGAATATTGCCCATTAAATCAAGGCTAGATCCAAAACACAATGTAGTGTCAGAGTAATTAAGTGATACATTGGGTGGATTGATGAATTCTATAGCCAGCCCCTCTAGAACAGTATCACATGCATTGCCATCGGTAACGGTTAAGCTGTATAGGCCTGTGTCTAGATTTATGATGTTGTTAGATGTAGCACCCGTATTCCATAAATAAGAAAGAGGTGGGTTCACATTATTTAAATTCATGACCTGTAGACTTCCACTAGGAGCAGTACAACTTGAATTTTGTAGATCTAAATCAAAAGTAAGCGAAGGAACAAATGAAACAGAAAAAGTAGAATCAAGTGTGCATCCTTTAGCATCAGTAATGCTAACCGTATAATTGCCCTGACAAATAGAAAATAAAGTGTCGGTATTCACAAATGGCAAAGGGCTCCACTGAACTTGAAAAGGAGCAAATGATCCTGTAGGGCTCACCCAAGCTTTTGCATTGCAAGAACCATTTTTACACGTAACTGGGAGGGTTTTTAAATTAGGTGTAATCTGATTTGTGTCAAGTAACTCAATTTCAATACTGTCATAGCATTGTTGGGCACTTTGGGCAACAACCAAATAAGAACCAGCAAAAAGATTTGAAAAAGTATTACTAGTCTGCCAGTTCAATCCACTGTCAATTGAGTAGTTTGTAGTATTTGTACTTTGAATAGAAATTTCTCCAGAGCTTTCTTCAAAACAAATGGGAGATGTGACAACTGTTGTATCGATTAAATCAATCGGAGATTCGTAAAAAAAAGAATCTACATAGGTGCATGAAGGGCTTTGATTATAAGATAAGTAAAACCAAGTGTCTTGGTCAATAGAAGAAAGCTTTAGCGAAGCGTTGTTTGGTGTATTTATTGTGAATCCAGGATTGTTTTCACTCCAATTAAAAGAAGTGTTTGGTAAAGCACTGAATCCAAATGCACTTTGAAGTGTAGCTGGTGTAGAAGGAATGTTAAACTTAGCAGCTGTTGAAAAATTATTTGTACTGGTGAAATTTTGATTGATTGTTCCCGTTGAAATGATGTGAGTGGAGTCATAACAAAGAGGATTGTTGTTTTTAAAGGTGATGGTTGCTGAGTGTAGAATGCCATTTTCGGCAGTGCTATTCTCGCTATCAAGAATGCTCAATGACCAACCCGGGTCTTGAACATTGCAACCTATAAAACCGTTTGGTGTAGCATTTGTAGGGTAGTTAGGCGAGGGGTTTGACGCATTCCACCAAGCGTGAGTACCTGAAGAGGGAATCGATAAGTCTGAACAATTGAATGAAAGTTGCGCTAAAGAATCAGAATGAAAACACAAATTTGTGGCATTTGTAATGGATGGAAAACATGCGGTTAAGGTGTTGATTGATGCTGCATCAGGATGTACAATAGCTGTGGGTGAGCCACAAGAAGCGGGGCCTTCGAGTACATAGCCAAGTTGGTAGGTTTCATCATGCGTTATGTTCAGGCATATTTCTATAGAAGTATTGGCATCATATATAAAGTCATTTTTAGGAGGTAAATAGTAGGTGAAATTTTGAATTGCTGAAAATTCTGCTGCAATACAAAATGAATCACAGTCATTTTTTGAAACATTGAATAAAGCTTTTGCTGTGTCTTGAAACACCCAAGCCTGATCACAAGCTAAAAAATTGCCATTTTCTGTAACAACGACTCTATACCCGCCCTCACTTAAATTACTAATACTACTTGAAGTGCTGTTTTCAATAGCGTACTGAGTGAATTTATTTAAAGTAGCATCGTATTTATACCAGTTGTAAGTTAGCGTGTTTGTTGTTGGATGTTGGGCGTTAAGCTCAAGAGATTGATTTTTACAAAAAATATAAATTGAATCTTCTAATTGCCCAGCAATATTGTAGTTGGTCAGGTATGCTTGAGTTGCGCTGGGTGCCGAAATTTGAGCTACTGATTCTAAGTAGGCTCCAAAGAAGCAAAACAATAAACTACAAACCAATACCCTTAATTGCATAACTTTCAAATGCTTATCGAAAGATACACATAAAAGTTGCCTTTGAGAACTTTTAAACTTAGGCTTTTTTGATTTTAAGCATCAATGTTAGCATACTTCGCATTCTCTTCGATAAATGCTCTACGAGGAGGTACTTCATCGCCCATTAACATAGAAAATACTCGATCAGCTTCTGCGGCATTTTCAATGGTGACTTGTCTTAATGTACGCGACTCAGGATTCATGGTTGTTGACCATAATTGTTCAGCATTCATCTCACCAAGACCTTTATATCGTTGAATGTTTACAGAGCTTTCTGAGCCTGCACCTTTCAAGGCATTTACAGCTTTTTCTCTTTCTTCTTCATTCCAGCAATAAGTTTGTTGCTTACCTTTTTTTACTAAGTATAAAGGTGGAGTAGCGATGTAGACATATCCTCTAGCAATGAGCTCTTGCATATGTCTAAAAAAGAAGGTTAATATCAATGTAGTAATGTGAGATCCATCAACATCGGCATCACACATAATGATAATTTTGTGATAACGTAACTTCTCAAGGTTCAATGCTCTTTCGTCTTCTTCTGTACCGACAGATACACCTAGGGCTGTATAGATGTTTCTAATTTCTTCGTTTTCAAAGATTTTGTGTTGCATTGCTTTTTCAACATTCAAAATCTTACCTCTTAAAGGCATGATGGCTTGAAAATGACGGTCTCTTCCTTGTTTGGCTGTCCCGCCTGCAGAATCACCCTCTACTAGGTAAATTTCACATTTCTCAGCAGCACGTTCAGAACAATCAGAGAGTTTTCCTGGCAATCCACTACCACTCAATACGCTTTTTCTTTGTACCATGTCACGTGCCTTTCTGGCAGCGTGCCTAGCTTGAGCAGCTAGAATGACTTTTTGTACAATTTTTTTAGCATCATTAGGGTGCTCTTCTAAATAGTCGGTGAGCATCTCAGTCACGGCCTGGCTCACAGCAGCTGTAACTTCTCTGTTTCCGAGTTTTGTTTTGGTTTGCCCTTCAAATTGAGGCTCTGCTACTTTTACTGAAATAATAGCTGTTAAACCTTCTCTAAAATCATCTCCGGCAATGTCAAACTTTAATTTGGTCAATAAACCTGACTCATCTGCATACTTTTTTAAAGTATGTGTCAATCCTCTTCTAAAACCAGAGAGGTGTGTTCCACCTTCGTGTGTATTGATATTGTTTACATATGAGAATAAATTCTCTGAGTACGATGTATTATATAACAAAGCAACTTCAACAGGGATGCCGTTTTTTTCGCCTTCTACGTGAATGACATCTTCTATGAGTTGTTCACGTGAGTCGTCTAAGTAAGTGACAAATTCTCTTAATCCCTCTTTAGAGTGAAAAGTTTCTGATTTGAAAGCTCCTTTTTCATCTTTTTCACGCTCATCAGTAAGCGTGATGGTTAAGCCTTTGTTTAGAAAAGAAAGCTCGCGCATTCTGCCAGCAAGCGTTTCGTAATTGTATTCTCTAAATTCAAAAATTTGATGGTCAGGCTGAAAGGTTACAATAGTACCTCTATAGTCAGTTTTACCTGTTTCTTTTACAGCATATTTTGCTTTACCTCTTTCGTACTCTTGCTCATATACTTTACCATCTCTGTGTACTACAGCTTTAAGGCTTTCAGAGAGCGCATTCACACAAGAGACACCAACACCGTGCAATCCACCCGAGACCTTATAAGAATCTTTGTCAAATTTACCACCTGCTCCGATCTTGGTCATGACCACTTCAAGTGCTGAAACACCTTCTTTTTTATGGATGTCTACAGGAATTCCACGACCGTTATCTTTAACGGTAATCGAATTGTTTTCGTGGATGGTAACAAAAATAGTATCGCAATGACCTGCCAAGGCCTCATCAATAGAGTTGTCAGCGACTTCGTAAACTAAGTGATGCAAGCCTCGTATGCCCACATCTCCGATATACATCGAGGGGCGCATTCTTACGTGCTCCATCCCTTCTAGGGCTTGAATACTATCAGCTGAGTAACCTTTTTTGTTTTGATCTTCTGCCATGGTTTTGAATTTTGACAAGTGACAAATATATATGATTCGGATGCCAAAAACCTTGATTTGTAAAGGTTTTTATCAACAGGCAATTAACAATTTAGGACGCTAAAAAATGAGCTTAATTCCGCCTAAAACATGAATGGATTGCACCGGAAAATTATTGAACAACTCATAGCGTTGAGCTGCTAAGTTTCTACCTGCAAGAAAGGCAGAAATTTTAGTTGAATATCTGTATTCTAAAGACAAGTTTAAGTCAATGATAGAACCCAATTGTTTTACGTTATAGCTGTTAGAGCTTTGATTGAATATCTTAGTTTTTCTTTTTGCCCAAAAGTTTGCCTCAGCAGAAGTGATGAGCTTGTCTGATATATAATATCTTGCTTCAATGGCAAACGTAAAGTTGGGTAAGTTCCAAGCAACAGTGTCAATTTCAGGACGATATTCAATGCGAGAGGCTCTTGCGTTAAGCTCGTATTTTTTTTGTTTGAGCAATGAGAACTCTGCATTTAAAGCACTGAAATTAACATTGTCATAAATGACCATAAACCTGTTTGAGATCAGAGAAGTTGAGTCATTGATAAATAAGTGTTGGTTTCGATTAGAGCCCAGTTCAAAGTAGATGTTGGTGCTCATTTGATCAGATAAGTTTACTGAAAGGCCGAGCTTTAAATTGTATAGCTGATTTAAGTTGTTAAGCACTAAGTTAGGACTGTATAAAAATGGGTTTTCTTGGGTTAAATTTTTGAAATCAGTACGTTCAATGCCTCCTTGCAGGCTAATATAAGGAGTGAAAATATTATCTAAAATGCCGTATTTAGCAGAAATATTTGGCCTAAAAGCAAAGCGAGCACTAGAGTCAATTTCTGAGAAAATAGAAGCCCCTAATTCAATGTCTAGGCCTTGGTAATTTGTCATGAAAACGGGCTTTAGAGCAATGATGGTGTTGTTGAAACTAATTGAATCTGAGCGCTTGAAATTATTGTGGTTTACATTTATGGTGGTTTTTAAAACATCGTTTGTTGAAACCTCATAATTGTATTGGCCATTCAAATTGAATTGATGTTGCTGTGCGCCGATTTTGTCTTGCCAAAAATGATAGCCCCCGCCGTATTTATAACCCGACTCTACCAGAGATTCATCTCTGATAAGGGTAGAGTTTTCAAACTCAATGCTTGGCCCGAAATAGTGCTGGGCAGTATTTTGTCTGTTGAGCGTGGGGTTGAATACTGGGTCGTATCCGTAGTAATGGTATTTGTTAAAGTTAAATGCTGTTTTAAGCGAGAACTGTGCGGTGGCGTCATATCTTTTATTCAGAGAATAAGAGATGTGATTTGTCATGAAACCTGCGTAGCCTGTTTCTTTTAAATCAGTTCCCATGCCTTTATGAGCGATGTTAAATGATTCATTTTTTTTGCTTGATCGCAGGTTAGATCTTGAGTAATCAAGCAAGGTGTTTAAATTGCTGCCGATGCCTGCTGTTAAATAATTTCTGTAAAGTCTCGGAAGTTTTTCGCGTTTCATTTTTACGGCCTCAACCTCTGATGGGTCAAAACGCACAGCGACATCTTTTTCTATAAACGGATAGGTTACCTCAAGACGCTCAACATTGGTTTTGAGCATAGTGGGGAGTGTCGATATTTTTTTAGACCCTTCTTTTACCTCAGGTTTAAATGATTTAATGATGTAAATATCATCTGTTTTTAAGCTGTCGTTTTGAGAGATAGCAAAATTGCTTGTAAGCAAAACAAAGCCATAAGCGATATGTGTAAGCCATTTATTCATCTAGGTTGAATTCTTCTAATTCAAAGGGTTCTTCTACTTGAATGTCAATGTAGTTAGAGTCTGGTTGTTCTTGAGGTTTTTGTGCTTCTTCAAGCTTGATAATTTCATCGAGCTTTTGTTTTGCGGTGTTTAATTCTTGCTCGCCTTGGTGGTTTTCTATGATGGAAGACAATGTTTGTTTTGCCAAAAACAAATCGTTTTTCTTGACGTAAATATCAGAGA
This sequence comes from Flavobacteriales bacterium, assembly GCA_020631045.1. Taxonomy (GTDB): domain Bacteria; phylum Bacteroidota; class Bacteroidia; order Flavobacteriales_G; family JALEGO01; genus JAHDHZ01. Next base: position 51,989 of record JAHDHZ010000006.1, read on the forward strand.
GTAAAATAAGTGCCTTAGCAAGCCATTTTTGATTGTCGATCTCTGAGTTTAAAAGTTCGTTGACTTTGGTTTCACTGGCGTTAAATTGTTCTTTTGAAAAGAGTATTTCGGCAATATTGTACAGAGCCTCACTCTGGTATTGAACCTTGTAGCTTAAAAGAGTTTCAAAATCTTGGATGGCTTGATCGAGATTCTGAGTTTTCTTATTTGAAATGGCTTTGATGTAAAGAGCTTCAACTTTGGTTTGGTCATCTAATTCAAGGGTTAGTGCTTTTTGAGCATAGCTTTGTGCGGCAATAGAATCGTTTAAATAATTTGAAGTGTACATTAGGTTCACGATGGCTTCATCTTGATGCGCTTTTATTTGGGTGGATTGTTCAATACTTAGGTAGTGTTTGTGAGATTTTTTATAATCTGATTGATTGTAGTACGCCCTTGCTAGGCGGATATGCGCGTTTTCAGAGAAGTCATTTTCTGGCTGTTCAGTCACATATTCGTAATGTTTGATCGATTCATCAAAATTTGATGATTTGATCAAACATTCTGCTAAGTAATAGTGGGCTTGAAGATTGAAGATGCCTGAAATTTCTTTTTGCTCACTTGATGCAATATATTCTTTGAAACCGTTTTGAGCAGCTGCACAATTATTGTCTACATACATTAAGTAGGCTGATTCATATATTGTTGAATCAAGTGAGCTTTGATTGACTTGTACAAAATCAAGTTGCTCAATGTAATTTTTGTAATCTAAGGCGTTGCCTTGTTCAGTATATATTTTTTTTAGTTGGTTTAAAGCCAAAGAAGCTTGGGCGTAATTTTGATTTAAATCAATGTACTTTTTATATGTATCGATCGCTTTTGAGGTATTGCCTTGGTTGTAATACAGTTGGCCTTTTTCAAGTAAGGCTTTTTGGCTGTAAAAAGAACTGCTGTGCTTCAGGCTCAGTTCATCTAACAGACTTAAGGCTTTCTCAGGTTGGTTATTGAGGCTATATATTTTTGCTAAGTGCCATAAGCTGGCAGGATAATGCTCTGAGGTTTTGTGATTGTTTTGAAAAGCAATTAAGTGTTGTTTTTTTGATTCTTGATCGCCGATGATGCCTTCGCACATGGCAATTTGAAAGAGCTGATAATCTTTTTCTTTTTGATCTAACCCGTAGGCTTTTTTGTAAAACTCAATAGCAGCTTTATAATCTTTATTGAGCAAAAAGATGTCAGCAGATTTTTCAAGAGCATCTGCATGCATTTCTTTATTTTCAATTTCTGTTTCCATATCAAATTTTCTAAACCAAATAAGGGCATTTTTAAGATCATTAAGCTTATAGTAACAGTATGCAATATTGTAATGAGCGATACCAAATTCACTTAAAATAATGGCCCCTGGAGCATAGATGAAGTTTTGAAAATCAGCAATTGCTTTCTGGTAGTCTTTTAGTTTATAATATCCTTCGGCACTCCAAAAATAAGACAGTGTTTTGGCGTATTTGTGATGGTTGTATTTTTGAGCTTTTTTATAGTATTGAATTGATTTTGTGTATTGCTTTTGTTTGAAAAGTTGATTGGCGTAATTAAAGGCGACTTCTTGATAGGCTTGATTGATTTGGTCATCATTTAAATTAATCTGCTCAATTTGTTCAAGCGCATATTCGTAATTTTTAGAGAGCAGCAATACATTAATTAGGTACTGCTTAGCTTGATTTGATTTTTCTGTATTTGCGTAAGTCTTGATAAATGAAGAAAGTGATTCAATGGCCTCAAAATAGGGGTCAAGAGATGTTTCATATGATATTTTAGCCATGGCAAAGGCAGCTTCTAAACCAAGCTCTTCATCAATGTTAATTTTTGCTGCTTGTTTAAAGCTTTTAAAAGCATATTTTGCTTGTTTGAGCTTTAAGTAACCGTTTGCCATTGAGTAATGTGCCAATTGATTGATGGTGTCGTTTTGCTCAATAGCTTGCTTGAAGTACTCGATAGATTCAGAAGTTTGATCACTTTTATAAAGTGCATACCCTAAGTGATAGCTTTCAGTTTGTGATATAGGTTTATTTTGAAAAGCCTGTTTTAAAAATTTGGCTGACTTTGCGAACTCTTTTTGGTGAAAATAAGCTTCGCCCAACATGCGTTTAAGTTCTTGGCCCTTATACTCTTCTAGATCATTTATTTTGGGACTCAAGTAATCTATGAGCTGTTGATACTTTTCTTGTTTGTACAGAATGTTAGACTTATAATAAGGAGCAATAAATCCGAATTTTTCATCTTTTTCTAAACTGTCAAATGTTTTGAGTGCTTCAGAAAAGTTGTTTTGAGCATAGGCAATATGCCCGTAGTAATATTGAGAGGGGGTTTGGTAATTTCCTTGTTTGTCTTTTAGATTGTAAAACAAATTCGAAGCCTGATTGAATTTATTTAATCGAAAAAGGGCATAAGCACGTTTGAAATTATATTCATTTTGTTTTTCTGTAGGTTTTGAAGTGAGATTTAGTAAATCATAATATTTGATTGCATTTTTCCATTTCCGTTTTAAAAAATAGTGTTGTGCTAGAGCGCTTCTGGCATCTTCTGAAAGCGCGTGAGTTGGATGCTTTTTTAAGGTTTGCATTAATGAGATATCCGATTTTTTATTGAATAAATAGAGTGCAGCTAGGTCTCTGTAAAAAAGTGCATTTTGCTCAATTTGTAAGGGTTGTTTTTCTTTTAAAAGCTCATCAAACAAGACAATGGCTTGGTTGTATACTTTTTTGTTGAAGCACTCTACAGCTTTTTGGTACTGATGGTTTTGTTCAGCAAGTGTTTGTTGAGCATTGCTGAAAAAATAAAAAGCAACACAAAGTATAAAAGTGAGTTTATATGACTTAAAAGCAAACATCCTATATTACAAGATATGACTTTTTTAAGGTTTATCGACACATAAGCCTTAAATTTGTAAACTCAGACAACCCTTTTTGAATTTTTGCGATTAGTTAGTAATGCAAATTCTAGTTAAAAAAATATTACTTCTTTCATGCTTGTTAATAAGCTTGGTTTCATACAATCAGACTTATGTGATTAATTCAAGTATGTCAATTGACGATTGTGCGGGCGAGATTTTTGATAGTGGAAATTTGGGCTCTGGATATTCTGCAAATGAAAATTACACCTTTACGCTATGCCCTAGTGTTCCTGGGTTGAAATCTACAGTAACCTTTACAAGCTTTGATTTACATGTAAGTGATGAGTTGTGTATCTATGATGGAGCGACTAATATAGCGCCCTTAATTGGTTGTTTTACAGGCTCTGATATCAATGGGGTTACCTTCAATGCGTTTGATGATTGTTTAACCTTTGAGTTTACTTCTGATGCCTCACTTCAGGCAACAGGATGGCAAGCAGAAATATCGTGTAACAATTGCCAAAAAATTGTTCCTGATGCTTCAACTGATCCGGCTGGATCACAAAACTTAACCAACTTCATTGATATTTGTCAAGGAGAAACGGTCACTTTTACAGCACAGCCTGATTTTCCTGAAAACAACACCAATTACAATCAAGATTTAAATTCAAGTACTTTTTTTTGGGATTTTTTCAATGCTACATCTCAAGAACAAAATCCAACAAATGAGTATTTTTTACCTGGTTATTACCCTGTGTACCTTACGGTCAATGATGTAAATAACTGTTCACGAACCAAGGAGATTTACGTAGTTCGTGTTGCAGGAGAGCCGCAATACAATGTTTCTTTAGATAATCTAAACCCATTAGCAGGACCTACAGAGGTTTGTATGGGGGCAGACTTTCAGCTCAATGCTCAGGCGCAAACTGAAGAGTATACTTTTGTGTATTCAGACAATGGAGATCCTGTATTTTTAGATGATGTGTTGGGAGGTCAATTTGCATCAAGCATTCAAATGCAAGATTTTTATTTGGGTCAAACAGTTGGTTCTGTGAATGATATTCCTAATGTTTGTGTGAATATAGAGCATTCTTATATCGGAGATTTGTTGATTGAGTTAGAATGTCCTGATGGGACATCAATTGTGTTGCACAATCAAGAAGGTGGAGGTGTTTATCTAGGAGACCCTGTAGATTTTGATGGCAGTAATCCTACGCCAGGCACAGGTTATAATTACTGTTGGTCGATGCAGGCTAGTAATGAAAATTGGGAAGATTACATCGATAATTTTGCATTGAGTTCAGGAACAAGTTTGCCTGCAGGCTCTTATCAGCCCTATGAATCTTTTGATGATTTGATTGGTTGTCCTTTAAATGGTGAGTGGGAAGTTGTTGTGACAGATTTATTACTCTCAGACAATGGCTTTATTTTCGGGTGGTCAATTGAATTTGAAGCAAGTTTGTATCCACCTGGAAATGCCATTACTTTTCAGCCTGAAATCATTGATTCTTCTTGGACTTCACAAGGAGTGTTGTTGGGTAACAACGGAGCCGTAACAGCTCAAGCGAATTCTTTTCCAAATCAGGCTTATACCTATACTGTTGTAGATAATTTTGGTTGTTCTTGGGATACCACAGTCATTGTTGATGTCTTGAAATTACCTGAGCCTGATCTTTTGTATGATCCTGAATGTCTAGATGATCAACCCACTCAAATGACTGCAAGTTCAAGTTCTCAAAATGGAGCCATTACAATGACCAATTGGCAAGTCTACAGTGATGTCTACTCTGGAAATTCAGCTACGCATGCTTTTTTAAACTCAGGATTACATGATGTGTCTATTCAAACTGAAGATGCAAAAGGATGTGTGGGTGATTCAACATTTCAAGTAATTGTACATTATGAGCCAGTGGCAGATTTTACCAATGATTTAGCCTGTATTTACGAAGGCATTACATTTTCAGACCTTTCTTCTGTAAACAATGTAGATCAATTGAATAACTGGAACTGGGATTTTGGTGATGGTAATTTTGCTTCTTATTCAATACCTCAAGATTATACGCACAATTACGGTGTGGTCAATGCTTTTCAAGCAACCTTAACGGTCACTACAGATAAAGGATGTGTAGATGATACGACAAAACAAGTTGAAATTTTTGAACAGCCCAATTCAGATTTCACTCTTGATACCACTCAGGGTTGCGTAGAGTTGTGTATAAATCCAACAGATATTTCAACATCTGCAACCTCGTCAATTGTTTCATGGCAATGGGATTATGGCAATGGAGCAGGGTCTTTAAGTCAAACCCCTGTGGTATGTTATTCAGAAAGTGGTAATTATGATTTAAAGCTTATTGTTCAGAATGCTTACGGTTGCTTTGATACTTCAGAAATTAAAGTATTTGCTCAGCCTTTGCCAGAAGGTGAGTACAGTTATTCTCCAGCTCCACCAACAATTTTAAATAACAGAGTGAAATTTAATGATGAAACATTTGATGCCATGCAATGGTCTTGGGTAGTTGAAGATAGTGCGTTTTCTGATCAATCGGCCCCTTTTTATACGTTTTCAGATACTGGTTCATATGCCGTGAAGTTAATTGTTGAGAATTCTTATGGATGTATTGATTCATTGACTAAAATTGTTGATGTTGATGCGGTATACATGGTTTATATTCCCAATAGTTTTACGCCAAATGAAGATTTGTTAAATGATGGATTTTCAATTTCAACTATAGGGATCAAACCTGAAGAATTTAGCTTTAAAATTCAAGACAGGTGGGGTAAGGTGGTCTATGAAACGCAGAATAGAGATTTTATTTGGGATGGAAAAGCAGATCAAAAATTACTAAAGAACGATGTCTACTTGTACGAGGCAAAACTCTTAGACGTCTTTGACAATACCCACGAATATACTGGCAAGATCATCTTGCTTAAATAACGCTTAAAATTTAGCGCAAGGAATTTGATGCCTTTTGTAAGAGATTTTCTGTTGTCTATTGGCAATTTCCCAAGAAATAGAAATTTCATGACTCCCTGCTGAGCTTCCTGCTAATCTAGATATGGTAATGTCGTAAGAATAGCCGATTCGAGCTTCTTCAATGTCAAGTCCGAAAAGTAAGGTGATGGCATCTTGATTGATGTTTTTTAAATCATTTAAGTCATTGATTGACCTGTCTGGGTTGTTTTTTACTAAGGGCAATCCTCTATACCAAATACCCCAAGTTAAAAGTGGCGTATTGAAATAAGTGCCGACATCTAGTTGATCCCAATTTTCAGAGAGTTTGTAGTGCAAAATAGGTGTCATAGAGAGCTTGATATGTTTTTTAATATTTTGCTTCAAGGCAATTCTGTATCCGCCATGAAACGAACCTAACAACGGAAGAGTATAAATCGATGTTGTAGATAAATTCAGATCTTGTTGAGGTCGATTGATGTGTCCTAAAGAAATGCCAGCCCACCACTTTTTGGCGTACAGTAATCCACCAAAAGAAGCATCAAAATAACTAGAGCTTTGAAAGCCGACATTTGCTGATGAATTGTTCGCGATTTGTGAGGGTAGAATAACTTTTGATTGGTCTAATGCCCTAGTGGCATAGGCAACACCTAATCCTAGTCGAGCATGTAACACTCTGTTGATCGGAATCATATAAGCATAAGTAGCCTCAGCTTTAGTGAAGTTTAAATCTACTGATCCAGATTTGTCTTTGGTGAAAATAAATCCAAGCCCGCTATTTTTATCCATGAAATTATGATCTACAGAAAAGTTATACGATCTAAAACTACCTGCAAAGGCAACCCATTGAGCCCTGTAGATCGCTGCAAATCTAGTGCCGGCAGTATTTCCAGTAAATGCCGGATTTGTATAGGTCGGAGTGGCGTAAAACTGAGAGAACTGAATGTCTTGAGTCCAAATTTGGGAGTTGATCCCAAAACAAATAACAATATGTAGTAAGTGTTTTTTCAAATTAACGAACCAAGGTGACATCACCAGTTAATGTTTTTTGTTGACCATCAATAAAGGTGGCTTTGATTTTCCACATATATGTATCTTGTTGTGCTAATTTGCCTTTGTAATAGCCATCCCATCCGATGTTGATGTCAAAGGTTTCAAACATAATTTCACCCCATCTTGAGAAGATGAGCATATGAAATTCAGTAACATAATCAGTGAATGGGAAAAAGACTTCATTTGATGGATTGGTTTTGTCGTAAACTCCTCCATTAGGGCCATTAGGATTTGGCGTGAAAACATTCGGAGTTTTTATGCTAATAGCAGGATTTACCCGAACAATAACTTCACATGTATCTTTACAGTTGAATTCTGTGGCGACATATACCTGAGCTAGGTAATTTCCAGTGTCTTGATAAGTATACACATCAGTTTTACTTATAGAAGTATCGGCTTGGGTGCTTAGGTCACCAAAATCCCAAAAATAACTGCTGTAAAAGTCTGTTGTAAAGGTTACATCTGGATTGTCAGTGTCTGTAATGATTGGAGTAGCGCTACAATTGGCTTGCGGTTTTGGATGCACAGTGACTAGAGCTGTTGTGTCAAAGTTAGTAGTACATCCATAAATTGAAGCCATTGATAATTGAATTACAAAAGTATTCGCTTCATTGTAGGTGTGATTTATAGATGGAGTGTTGTATGTTGTGCCGTCGCCCATTTCCCATTGGTAAAAATCAACGTCTGGGTTTGTAGCTGAATCACTTAGCGATAAGCTAAAAGGTTGGCAGCCACTCAACAGTCCATTATTTCGAATCGTTGGATATGGATAAGCAAATATTGTTCTTTGATTGACTACTTGGTTATTACACTGATCTGTGACTGTGACGCTGTAAATAGTAGTGTCTAAAATAGTAACGCTATGTGGGCCATTGCCTGAGGGTAGTCCATTGTTCCAGGTATAGGTGTAGGGGCCGAGAGTACCTTGGTAAGAAGCTTCAATATTTGATGTTGAGCCTTGGCATACGTTTTCTGCATCAATGAGTAAACTGTCAGGATTAAAAACTCTGACATTTAAGTAAACACTATCTGGTAATGAAGGGCAGCCATCTTTATCGTATGCTACGACTTGGTATAGAGTGCTGTTGCTAACAGTTACATTGATGTTCTCACCGCTACCCCATCCATTGTTCCAGTCATAGGTGTAAGGACCTCCATTTCCGCCAGAAGCAGAGGCAGTCAGATTGTATGAGTCATTCGGACAAAGTGTGTCATCATTTGAAACAACTGTAAAAATTTGCCCACCAGACAAATCAAGAATTTCAACTGGGATTGAAACGCGACATCCAACACCATCAGTAAGCGTGACTCGGTATATGCCTATGCCAAGATTAGAGGCTGTTTGCCCGGTTTGGTTTTGAGTTTGAGCATCCCAATTGTATTGATAGGGTAATGATCCACCCATAGCCGAAACAGTGGCAGCCCCTGAGGTTTCATTAAAACAATTCACGTGTGTTGTGTCTGTGATTGAAAGTGTCGGTTGGTTGTTCTCTAAGTTGATAGAATCAATGGTAGAGCATCCAATCTGGTCAGTTACTGTGATGTAATGCCATGTAGGAGCAAGTTGTGTTGCTGAATCAGTTGTTTGGTTGTTAGAGCTATTTCCCCACTGATAGTTGTATGGACTGCTACCGTTACTAGCTGATACAAAACCAACACCGTTTAAAGAATCGCAGTCTGGAATCACAGAGTCTATAGATAAAGAGATTCTGCCAATCCCAACAGTAATACTGTCTGTTTTTATGGGGCAATTAAGTGTGTCAACTTGAGTTTGTGCAAATAAGGTAAAGCTTAAATTGTTGATTTCTGAAGCAGAGGGAGAATACTGAATAGATGTGCTGTTTAAGTTTGGATTGGCAGAGCCTGAAACGATCCAATCAAAACCTGGCGCGTTGCTAAAGCTAAGAGAGGCGTTAAAGGGTAAGTCTTCAAAGCAGATGGTAGTGTCAGGGATAATATCAATGGTGGTTGGCTGTGGAATTTTTGTAACAACAATTGTATCTTGATCGGTTTTGCAACCGTTGGCATCTGTGATTTCAAACCAATAAGTGCCTTGGTCTACAAAAATATTTTGTGTGCTGTCTAGCGTGCTCCAGGCATAGGTGTAGGGTAGGGTTCCGTCAGTTGCCATGGAGGTAATTTCAATGCTGTCATAATCAAAACACATGACAGAATCTGGTTGAGGTACAGCTATGGGAGGGTCAACAAAAGTTGCTTTTACACTGTCGTAAACTGTAGCACAAAAATCGCTGTTGGCCTCAATCACAAAAGTGATTTCTGACACATTGAAGGTGGTGTTGAGTGAGTTGAGTCTAAACCTAGTATTTGTTGAAAAGCTAGAGGTAAACGAGCCATATCCGCCAATTCTACTCCACCGAACTGAGCTGTAATTCTCAGCATTTGAATTTAAGACAACTTCTTCAGCATTTCTACACAAATTAAAGTCATCTATTAAGCTTACTTTAGGGTTTGGATGAGTTTCTAATGACTGTGTCGCTGTATCTTTACATCCATCGGGGTCTGTAATGATTAAAGAAATTTCAAATGTGCCAACACTGTCGTATACTAGTTGACTGTTTTGAGAAGAAGCATTGGTTTGATTGCCAAAATCCCAGTTCCATGAAGTAATCGAGTTGTTGCTGGAGCTGGTAGAAGAGTCAGAGAATGTAATGAGGTCTTCTTTACAATGAGGGGTTGTGTGCTCAAAGTTTGCTTCTAGGGTTTTTACCTGGATGTTTTTATAAGAAGTGTCAGCGCATTTAGTGCCCGGGTTTGTGATCAGCGTAATGGTGTAATCTCCTCCTTCAGTATAGGTGTAGCTTGGGTTTTGATCGGTAGATATGTCAGAAGTGATGTTTGTGTCGCCAAAATCCCAACTGTATCCGTACTTTGCGCTTTCTTGACTTTGAAAAAATAATTCTTTGCTGTTGCAATTGATCGAATCTTCAATGATAGATAAAGCGACAGGAGGGCAATAAATAACATTGAATTGAAAATCTCGCACAGTATAACCGATTAGAATGCCGTCTCTATATTCATCAACCCGAACACCAACAACAAATTGGCCTAGGGTAGAGGGATTTATCGTAAGCATGCCAGTGTGTCTGTCAAGTGAAGTCGCTCCAGTTCCAAGGGCGTTGCTGGCATTGTATCCGTTTACCCAATTCACGGTTTGAAAAATAATAGAGTCATTCTCAGAATATTTAGGAACATAATCTGGGTATAAAGGGCTGGTGTTTAATTTAGCATCAAAAGGATCGTAAAAGCTGTAGACTAAAGAATCTCCATCAGCATCAGTAGCAGAATTATCAAAAACTAATGTTGTGTCAGCACACACGAAAATGGGTGGAAAATTTGTGAAGACTGGGCTTGAGTTACTTGTTATAGATGAGGTGCTTGTACTGGGTCTAAGTACGAATATGTTGTCAATTAAATACTCTTCGTTAGATCCTGTACAACGCATGAGAATTTTAATCACCAGTTTTGATCCACTGATGTTTTTGTGTGAAGCAAATAAAGCGTCAAAATTACCTAGATTATCGCCATTAGTTTCAAAGGCAACATCAGTTGCTGATCCGTCAAGATTGTAGTAAAAACGAATGTAGTCGTTGTTTGGTGGTACGACATCTAAAGGGCCTTCTTCAAGAAAATTAATCAATAAATCAACAGAAGGGTAGCTGCTAATGTCAATTGTATCTGTTGTAAGCCAATAATCATTTTGTTGAGCTCTTGATAGCTTGTATAAGCCATTTTCTACACCATGCACTATTGTAGAAGGTGCGCTGTGTGATGTGCTCCATGCGGTAGGACCATTATCTATGGTGTCTCCGTTTGTTAGATTAAAATCTTCATGCCAAATCGAGCGTTCTAAAAGTGTTTCTGTTTGATGTGTCTCGGGAGGGATGTAAGTGTAAAAACTTTCACCCGCATCTAAGGGAAGGGTAATGTTTGTAATACTCCAGTTTCTGCAACATGTTTGAAAATAAACATGGTATCCAAAAGCAGGGTCTATGCCAAAAATGGTGTCTTGGTAAATGCCTTCTTCAACACAAATGCCTGGTTTCACAACACAGGTGTCTACGACAGGGTCTAGTTCTCTAATTGAGATGCGAGGTAGGCTTTGGTCGTATTCCATGACCCCGCCAAATGGGCCTCTAATTCGCGCTGTTGCAAATGAGGGTAGGTCTAAATGAAAGGTGTCTTTACCACAATCTCTATATAGTTTTAAGGTAACTATGTAGGTTGAGTCGGCGATTTTTTGATAATCAAAAGCTCCTCCAACAATATGAGTCGCCCAGGTTTGGTTAAAAAATAATACCGTAAAAATGACGGTGAATATGTTTCTTATTATTTTAAACACAATAAAGCAATTCAAAAAGCGTTTTACGCAGAAAAATGCATATAGTTACAAGATAAATTTTTTTTTCATGTTTGTAGGGCTTTTGAGTAGAAAAACTCTATCTTTAATAAGATCTGTTAGACTCATCTAATGAGTGGTTTAGGCAAAAAATGAAAAATTTAGATCAAGCACTAAAAAAGTATTTTGGATTTGATTCTTTTCGAGCAAATCAACAGCAAATCATAGAACACTTACTCTCAGGTAATAATACCTTTGTCATTAAACCAACTGGTGGAGGTAAGTCACTTTGTTATCAATTGCCAGCTTTGGTCAGTGAAGGAACTGCTCTGGTTATATCTCCATTGATTGCATTGATGAAAAATCAAGTTGATGCCATGCGAGCCAGATCGATAGATGATTCAGTTGCGCATTTTTTGAATTCATCGCTTGAAAAAGATCAGATTGATCAAGTGAAAAAAGATGTACTTGAACAAAAGACGAAACTCTTGTACATTGCCCCTGAGTCTTTGCAAAAAAAATCTGTGCAAACTTTTTTATCAAAGGCTCATATTTCTTTTGTAGCTGTAGATGAGGCGCATTGTATTTCTGAATGGGGGCATGATTTTAGACCCGAATACAGAAAGATTAAGCAAGTCATAGAAAGCTTGTGTGGTCCAAAGGCATTTATTGCTCTCACAGCAACGGCTACCTTGAAAGTGCAACAAGATATTTTAAACAATTTAGGCATTGAAAATGCACAAGTATTTAAAAGTTCTTTCAATCGATTGAATCTTTTTTACAATGTTACTTCAAAGCAAAATTTAGAGAGTAAACTCATCGGTTTTGTAAAAAAGTACGCAGGCAAGTCAGGCATTGTATATTGCATGAGTAGAAAAAAGGTTGAGCAAGTCACTGAGTTACTAAATTTGAATGGAGTCAGTGCAGTAGCTTATCACGCAGGATTTGATAGAGATCAAAGAGCTGAAAACCAAGAGTTGTTTATTAAAGACAAAGTCAATGTTATTGTTGCAACCATTGCTTTTGGAATGGGCATTGATAAACCCAATGTTCGATTTGTTGTGCACTATGATTTACCAAAAACAATAGAGAGTTACTATCAAGAGACAGGTAGGGCGGGTAGAGATGGCTTACCTTCTGAGTGCTTGACCTTCTTTAGTCAAGAAGATGTCGAGAAGTTTGAGCATTTTATTTCAAAGAAAAATGCAGTTGAAGAGCTAAAACATCGTTTTCTGTTAGATCAAGTTGTGCATTTTTTTGAGTCAGGGATCTGTAGAAGAAAATTCATACTCAAATATTTCGGAGAAGATTTTCAAGTAAAAGATTGCGCAAAGCATTGTGATAATTGTAATTATGATGCCGAACAGACAAATATTGAAAATGGATTAAAGCAACTTTTTTTAGCGATTCAGGTTATGAAAGAACAAGCTTCGTCAAAACAATTAGAGTATTTTTTGAAAGGAAATCTTTCTCCAATAATAAAACAATATGAATTTGATCAACATGCCGTTTTTGGTGCTTTAAAGCAGTATGATTCAGAGCAAATCAAAGCATTGATTATCAATGCTTATGTTGAAGGTTATACTGATCTGAACTTCAACGAGTCTGCTTATTATTCAAATACTCAAAAGTCTTTTGATCAAGATTTTAGCATTGTGATGAACCGTGATTTGAATGCTCAAGATAATTTACCTTCAAAAGCTTCTCAAAAACAAAACATTGAATATGACAAGAATTTATTTGAGCTTTTAAACAAAGAGGTACGCCAAATTGCAGAGCTCAACAATTTACCCCCTTATGTTGTTTTTTCTGAGGTTTCTATAATTGAAATGGCATCAAAATATCCTACATCAGAACAAGAAATGGTCTCCATAACAGGAGTCGGTGCAGGAAAAGCTAAGAAATATGCAGCTTCACTCATTAAAATTGTACAAGACTTTGTAGAGCAAAACAACATTGAAAAACAAGAGCATTTTGCAATTAAAACCATTGCCAATAAGTCAGTACACAAAATTCATATCATTCAAAGTATTGATCGTAAAATGCCCTTTGAAGACATTGCCGGGGCCAAGAAGTTAAGCATTGATGAATTGCTCAGTCAAATTGAAATTATTGTAGAATCAGGTACAAAGGTGAACATTGATTATTACTTGAATGATTTGTTCGATGAAGATCAGCAAGAAGATTTTATAGAGTACTTCAAAGAAACAGAAAGTGATTGTGTAGATTCTGCAGTTGAAGAATTTGAAGATGAAGGCTATTCGCGTGAAGACATTCGATTGATGCGCATCCACTTTTTATCAAAATACGCTCATTAATTGAATGTACTGATATAAGCTGCTAAGTCTTCGATTTGTTGATCAGAAAGGCGCTCTTTAGTATAGTGAGGCATATAAGGTTTGTATCCTGCAACAGGGTGCGTACCATATCTTGTGATCCAATAGATTGAATACTTGTTGTAGGTATCTAAATTTTTAGCTAAAAACTTTAAATCAATAGAGCTAACATCTAAGGTGAAGTTGGTCACTCCTTTTGAGCTGTTGTGGCAATGCATACAGCTTTTTTCATAAATATACCTTCCGTGTTCGGGGCTTCCTTTTTTTGTACGAACCTGCATTTGATCTACAAAAGTAGCAGGCGAGTATTGCAAATATTTAGATTTAATAAGATCAATTGCTTGGTTGTTGCTTTGATTGTGGATGGCTTCTTTTTCTTGTTTTGTGAGGATTAGATCTTCAAATTTGAGCTCAAGAGTCCATAAATAATGTAAAACTGCATTGAGTTCTTCTTTGTTGAGTGCTCGTCCTTGAGCACACTCAGTGGCGCAAAGTTGAATGGCGTTTTCAAGATTTTTATTTGCCTTTTCAACCTTTGAGCCATATTTCTTGACGTAATCTCCATTGTAATAACTTTCTCGATTTACAATGCCCCACAGTGTGGTTCCTTGCAAAAAAGGTAAGTCGTTTTTAAGACCGTATTTTAATCGGTCTTCTGGTGTTGGATGGCTTAAGTTATCGTCTTCTCTCACTACATTGTGACAACTTCTACAAGTAAAGTGTTTAGATTGTCTTTTTTTGTTTAGGTTGGATTGCCCATTGTGTATAATTTCATAGCCATATCTTGCAAGTTGTGTGTCTATTTTGGTAATTTCATGAGTTACAGGACTCAGGCCTAATTGCTTCAATGCGTTGTAAACTGAACTGTTTTCTGAAAACTTTAGCTTGTCTTTTTTCGGGGCAAAAAGTGTAAAAGCAAATAAAGTAAAAACCAACATAAAAAGAGCAAGATTTTTCATAGCTGTAGATAATGAGCTTCAAATTTATCTAAATTTGATGTATGTCAAAAAAAGATCATTTTGATTTATGTGTTATCGGAGCAGGACCAGCTGGTTATGCTGCAGCTATGCGCGCCATAGATTTTGGTAAAAAAGTAGCTTTAATTGAGAAGCATAAGATTGGTGGGGCAGGAATCTACAACGGAGCATTGACTTCAAAAACAATGTGGGAACTTTCAGAAAAAGTCGCTTACATCAACGATACCTTAGAGGCACACAAGCAGCAAAAATACGAAGTGTCTTGGTCTGAGGTAATCAAAACCTTGACTGAAGCTGTTTTTGAAAAAAAATTACAGTACTCAGTGCACTTAAAACTGTTGCAACAAGAAAAACATCAGAATGAGTTCTCATACATCAAAGGAAAAGCTAGTTTACTTGATCAGCATACTATTCAAATACATTCAAAAGACAATCATTCAAAAGAAATTTCTGCTGATCATATTATTATTGCTACGGGCTCAAGGCCAAGAAAATTAGACCACATTCAGGTTGATGAGCAAGTGATTATGACCAGTGACGGCATTCATTCTATGAATGATTATCCGAAGAGCTTGGTGATACTTGGTGCTGGAGTAATTGGATGTGAGTATGCGACCATTTTCTCAAACTTTGGTAAAACAAAGGTGTACTTGATCGACAGGGCCGATCGCATATTGCCCTTTGAAGATGATGATTTGGCTGAAGTAGTTACTAAAAGTTTATGTGAAAGAGGGGTAACTATTCATCAATGCGCAAACCTAGTGCGTATGCAACAGAAAGATGGAGGAGTAGAATACGAGATTGAGCACAATAAGACAGGTAAGAGAGAAGTCATTCAAGTAGAAAAAGCATTACTCTCAATCGGAAGAGTACCCAATATTGAACACTTAGGGATGAATCGTTTAGGTCTTAAAATGGGTAAAAGAGGAAGACACATTGGTGATGATGATACCCAGACAAACATTGAAAACATTTATGCGGTTGGTGATGTTTCAGGCCACATCGCCCTGGTCAATGTCGGAGAAGTTGAAGCTCGTCATGCGGTTGAAAAAATTTACGCTGAGAAAACCAAAAGGTTGAGTTATGATAATGTATCAACCATTATGTTTTTAAAGCCTGAGGTAGCTTCGGTGGGCGTCAATGAAAAACATTGTGTCGAACAAAATATCAATGTTCGAGTGGTGAAACTTGATTATTCAGTAATCACAAGAGCTATTGCTATGCGTAGTACAGAAGGATTTTTTAAAATCATCGTAACAGATGACGATGAAATGAAGATCTTGGGTATGCGTGCGATTGGTGCACATGCTTCTAGTGCGATTCAAGGAGTTGCTTTACTGATAAAAATGAACAAAGGGATAGAAGAGTTGGCTGAAATGGTGCATCCTCATCCATCCATCACAGAAGGCATACAAGAATGCGTGCGTATGCTGTTAAAAACCTCAATGCTCAAGCCAGAAGTATTTAGTGATAAGCTACATTGTTACAGGTTAATCAACGGAGAAAAGCTGTCATTTTGAGAAATCTCATTGTACAAATACTGGTTCTTTTTGTGCTCAATTCTTTTGCTCAACCTGACCAAAGATGGGTGCAAAAAGCTAAAGAGGCTGAAAGCTATGCAGACTATCTAGCTGCTGCTGAGTACTACAAAGCTGCTTATGAATTAAATGGCTCAAATCTAGAGCACCTGCACAACAGAGCAATGGCTTTTTTGTGGGCCAATGATTATGTAAGAGCAAAAACTGTGTTTAAAAAAGTAGTTGAGCTAGATCTTAAAAAGAGTTTTGCAGAGAGTTATTTTTGGCTGGCTAGAATGCATAAATATGCTTATGATTTTGAGCAGGCATCAAATATGTTTAGTGCATTTTCAAAAACATATCGACGAGCTTCGGCCAAATTAAAGCGTGCTGCAAAAAATGAAATTTTTGCTTGTAAAGAAGCCAAAAAAATTATCGATCAAGAGCATGATGTCGACTTGAAAAGATTTCCTGATCATTTAAATTCTCAGTTAGCAGATTTTGCGCCAAGATATTCTGGCAATAACCAAGTGAATTTTAGTGCACTTGATTTTCAACAAATTGCAAAAGACGGAAAGATTTCAAAAAAAGAGGCAAAAGATCAAAAGATTCAAATTTTTACAACGCAGTTTGACCTGAAAACTGAGCAATTTTCTAAGAAAAAGAAACTAGATGCAGTGATCAATAATTTAAGTTTTAACAATGCCAATGCTTTTTTTGCACCATGGCAAAACACAGTTTATTTTTCAAGATGTAATGACCTTGAATGTAAGATTTATTTCGCTGAAAAAAAGAACAACGAGTACGTGATTCCTAAAGAGATTGAAGGAGCTGTAAATGTTGAGGGTGCTAGCAGTACACAACCTTTTTTGTTCAAGTATAAGAAACATACTTACATGTTGTTTGCTTCGAATAAAAAAGGCTCAAAAGGCGGATTTGATTTATACCTTTCAAAACAATTAAGCCCAGGTAAGTTTAGTGCTGTTAAGAATTTAGGCAGAAACATCAATACTGATCAAGACGAAGTGGCTCCTTTTTATGATACGCTTAACGATGTACTTTATTTTAGCTCAAATGGACATTTAGGTTTGGGTGGATTTGACATATTCAAGTCAGAGGGCTCTGTCAAAAAATTTGAGATGGCCCAAAATATTGGCATTCCTTTTAATAGCGCTTATCAAGACTTATATTACTCAGTATATGATGATTCATTAGGATTTTTAAGTTCTAATAGACCAACACAGACAAGTAAAGGCGATTCAAGTGTATGTTGTAGCGATTTGTTTTATTTCAAAAAAGACCTAAATAAGTCTTCGGCAAATGACTCTATTTCAGATAGTTTGATAGTAGCTAGACAATTAAGGCAAATTCAATCGTATTTGCCAACGCTTTATTTTGACAATGATCACCCAAATCCAAAGACCATTGATACGACAACAGACTTGACTTACATTCAAACTTACGACGCATATGTGAAGCGGGTAGAGGTCTATAAGCAAGAGTACAGTAAAGGATTGCCTGATTCTGTGTTACAAGATGCAAAAAATGAAATGCAAGATTTTTTCAAGCACTATGTTGACCAAGGTTTAAAAGATCTAGATCTATTTATGAAGCATCTTTCAAAAGCACTTGAGAGTGGATCAGCTTTTCAATTAAAGATCAAAGGCTATGCCTCACCTTTAGCCAAGAGTGATTATAACGAGAAGTTGACTTTGAGAAGAATTGCTTCATTGATCAATTATATTAAGGCCTATGATGGTCAAAAACTCAAGAAGTATGTTGATCAAAACATCTTGAGTTTTGAGAAGGTTCCTTTTGGTGAATACAAAGCTGATCAGAGTGTTAGTGATGATTATGACGACAAACAAAACTCAGTGTACAGTATTCAGGCAGCTAAAGAAAGAAAGATTGAGGTGCTGTCAGTTGAATTAAATAAAACAGAGCAGCCAGTGCTGCTTGTAGATTCTGTCATTGATTTGGGTAAAGTAAAGCAATCACAGATACATAAGGGGAGTATTTTACTGAAGAATAATTCATCACAAGAGTTAGTGATTTACAGCATTGAGTCAGATTGCAGTTGTACGGTTGCTGATCAATCACAAATATCATTGCAGCCTGGTGCATCTTCAGAGTTGAATTTCACCATCCATCCTAAACAAAAAGGCCTATTTTTAAGAGCTTTAAGTTTGCAATATTCAGGTATTGTGCAACAATCTAAAATTATACGCGTAAAGGCTGAAGTGTATTGAGTAAATTCTACTAAGAAATTAGTAGTTTTACTAAAAATTAAAAATCAAAATTATGAAATCAATTGTATTAGGATTGTCAATGGTGTTCGCGTTTTCAACTTTTTGTAACGCTCAAGAAGATGTGAAATTAAAAACAGTAGAAAAAACAGAGGCTAAAGCTTGTGCTCCTGGTTGTGAGAAACCTTGTTGTGATAAGAAAACTAAGGCTTGCAAGCCAGGTTGTGAGAAAAAATGCACATCAAAAAAAGAGGTTTGTTCAAAAAAAGACAAAAAGGCCTGTGCTAAAAAATGTGCTAAAAAAGCAAGTTGTTCAAAAGAAGAAGTAAAGAAAGAGGCGATAAAGAAAGAAGAGCAGAGCAATGAACACAAGCATGATCATAATCATAATGGGCATTCTCATTCAGGGCATAACCATAGCCACTAAATAAAACATTAAGAAAATTGTTAAAAAGCCTGTCTTTCAAGACGGGCTTTTTTTATGTTGACTAGACTTGATTTAAGCCCTATTTTTGCCTAGCAATGCAATTTAAGCTTACACGAGAATATCTAGGTGAACTGATTCACTTTATTGAGCAAGATGATTTAAAAGCTGTGAAAAAACACATTCACGGTTTGCATCCTGCTGACATTGCTGAGGTGTTTATTGAAATTAATGTCGATCAGGCAAAGTATATTTTTAATATTCTAACTACTGAGCTTGTTGCCAATGTGTTGGTAGAGCTTCCAGAAGACCAGTCTACCAAACTTCTTGCACATTATTCATCTAAAGAAATTGCTACTGAATTAATTGATTCACTAGAGTCTGATGATGCGGTAAGTATTCTCTCGCGTTTAGAAGAAGAAAAAAAACAGCAAGTACTCTCTGAAATTAAAGATGTTGAGCAGGCTAGCGACATTGTTGATATTCTAAACTACAAAGAAGGAGAAGCAGGCTCATTAATGGCCAAAGAATTGATTCAGGTTAACGAAGATTGGACGGTTGATCAATGCGTCAAAGAGATTCGCAAACAGGCCAAAGAAATTGACCGCATTTTAACCATTTATGTAATCAATCAAGACGAAAAGCTTTTAGGAACCCTATCGCTCAAGTCTTTGTTGACTTCTTCTGAAAAAACTGCGGTTAAAAGAAAGTACAATAAGAGTGTAATTTCTGTCAATGCCCACGATGCCTTAGAAGAGGTCGCTGCAGTGATGGAAAAATATGATTTGGTTGTCGTGCCTGTAATTGATGATATCGGTAGACTTGTAGGCCGAATTACCCTTGATGATGTCTTAGAATTTGTAAAAGATGAGGCTGATAAAGATTATCAGATTGCTTCTGGTCACTCAGTAGTGGTCGAATCTTCAGATTCTGTTTTCATGATTTCACGTGCCCGATTGCCTTGGTTATTGATTGGATTGTTTGGAGGAATTTTAGGTTCTTTAGTCATCGCTGGTTATGAAGAAGATATTAAGATATATCCTGCAATGGCGTATTTTATTCCTTTAATAGCAGCAATGGCAGGTAATGCTGGGGTGCAATCTTCTGCCATTGTGGTGCAAGCTTTAGCGAATAATACTATGGGTTTAAAAGGATTAGGAGAAAAGTTAGGCAAAGAGTTTTACGTCTCACTTTTAAACGGAGTGGCCTGTTCTGTGGTGATTTTCTTATACAATATGATCATTCAAGGACCTTTAAATTTAGGATTAACCATTAGTTTGTCTCTGTTTGCAGTGATTGTATTTGCGACCTTGTTCGGAGCAATCACTCCTTTATTATTAAAGCGCTATAACATTGACCCAGCCATTGCAACTGGCCCTTTTATCACTACGGCAAACGATATCTTGGGGTTAATTTTGTACTTCTTTATTGGCAAGTGCATGTATATGGTTTGAGGAGATTTTCGACTTATTTTGAATAAATCGAAAAAGCCCCTCAAACCATATACATGTCTAGACTTTAATTTAAGAAGATCTTTTTACCATAAATCTCCTGCTCACTTTGCACCGAGATCATATAAAAACCAGTAGCTATTTTATTGGTTGAAATTTCAAATTGGTTGAAGCCTGGCTCGATGTTTTTGACAGACTCTTGCATGAGTGTTTTGCCGTTTACATCTTTTAGGCTAAGCTTATAAATGCCTGAAGAGAGTGCGTTGATATTTATCATAATTGAGCTATTATTTAACGTGTAAGCATCAATTGAACCAATGTTGTCTGTTTTACAAGTGCTGGCATAAATAATATGATGATAATTTTCAACTCCATCAAGATCAACTTGTTTTAAGCGGTAGTATGCACCTTGGTTTGGTATAGCTACACTGTAATCTTGTTGTGTGTTGCTGTTGGTAGACTCAGGATAAATGATTTCAAATTCTTCAAACTGTTCAGCATCTTGGCTTTGCTCTAAAACAAAGTAATCATTATTGCTCTCAGAGGTTGTGCTAAACTCAATTTGATTGTTTGATTTATCACAAGCAGATCCAAAATGGATCAATTCTACAGGTAAGGGGTGCTCGCCATTGGCGATGGTAAATCCAGAGAAAGAGGTGAAACCTGATTTTTGCGCATATCCTCCGGCAACTGTTCTGCCTACAGCGCCATTTGCAGGAATGGTGGTTGAGGCCTGAAAACTTTGAAAGTCTGCAAAATCTGAAGAGCCTGAAGATCGTTTTACAATGGTGAATTGGTCGTCAGTTAATCCTGAATAATCATTGAGGTAAAGGTTTACCCCAAAGCTCCCACTTGAAAGTGAACCTGAGGTTGGAGTAAGGTCCCATTCGATGTAGTCACCTGAGCTATTTTCAGCAATTTCTATTAAATCAGTTCCATTTTGAGTTTGGCTTGCGGTAACGAACTGTGCATCAGTATTTGATGCGCCTTTAGCTTTTTCTTTTACAAAGCCTGTGATGTTAGTTACTCCCGCGAAAGTAGCGTCTGTAATAACATCGGCTTTATGATAGTTAGAAGCTGTAATGCCATCGCCAATAGGGTATGCATAAGTTGTTGAAATTGTGATATCTCTACCAAGATTACCATTAACAAAGCTTGAGGAGCTTCCTCCACTTACAGCTCCCGCGGCATTAGAGGTGACTTCAATTTTATTGGCTGAAGTAGTGAAATACCCCAGAGTTAGAGTAAGAACATTTGAAACTCTTGTAGTGCTATTAACATTAACATTTTGTCCAGAACGGTTTATTTCTAGGTTGTAGAATTTCGATGAACTACTACCTCCAATAATCATATTGTTTTGTAGGCCGAGCAGTTCAATTTTTCCTGTATAACTACCTGAGGTAGCATCAGAAGAAGGGTTGTTGTTTATCCAGTCTCCTTCAAGATGCATTTCTCCTGCTCCGAAAAGCTCACCATCACCACTCACTACATAGTCCCCTTTAGAGGCTCCATCAATGTATATATAGGTGCCAGAAGCAATGTTGATATCAGCACCAGCATTGATAATGCCTCCATCTGCTGTTTGAGAAAACAATTGACTTGAAATCATTAAGATTAAAAGAGTAGAAAGCTTTTCCATATTGATTGTTGTTCTTTATTAACTTTAACGAAAGAAAGTTTATCAAGGTTTCAGTTATGGGATGTAAATTTTCTGAAAAAAGCTATAAGTTGCATTTCGTCTGCACCAAATAATTCACCGTCACCATTCACAACATAACTTCCTCTTGATCCCCCAGCAATATAAATATACGCCCCACTAGCAATGTTAATATCAGCCCCATTATTTATAATACCCCCATCAGCAGTCTGCTCAAAAGCAAAATCGCAAAACAATAGCAAGCATACATATGTACTGAAAATTCTCACAAACACTTCTTCTTATTAGAAAGATAAGTCAAGAAAATGAGCTAGAGAAATGTATAGCTAAAAAGTTATTCAGATAAATTCATGCCCAATGTCTTTGCGGTAGTAGGCGTAGTCAAAGTTGAGCGCATCTAAATTTTGATATGATTGAGCTAGAGCTTCTTTTAGGGTGCCCCCAAAATTAGTGGCTGCTAAGACCCTTCCGCCGTTGGTGAAAATAGAATTGCCTACTAGTTTGGTGCCGGCATGAAAAATCATGCTCTGATCAGAGGTTTTATTAAACCCTGTAATGGTTTTACCTTTTTCATAAGACCCAGGGTATCCACCCGAAACCATAATTACAGAAGCACAATGCTGAGGATTAATCTCAATATTATAAGCGCTCAAACTTTTGTTTTGATAATGCTCAAACAATTCAAGTACATCAGAGTTAATTCTTGAAAAGACCACTTGCGTTTCAGGGTCGCCCATGCGCGCATTGTACTCAATGACTTTAGGCTGCCCACCACAATTAATAAGGCCAAAAAAGATGAAGCCTTGGTAGTGTATTTTTTCTTTTGCTAAACCCTGAATGGTTGGTTCAATAATTTGTGTTTTTACTTTTTGCTCAAAGGCCTCATCGACAAAAGGTACTGGAGATATACTACCCATTCCGCCAGTATTTTTGCCTGTATCGCCCTCGCCGATGCGCTTGTAATCTTTGGCATGAGGCAGTAAACAATAATCGTTTCCGTTAACCAGTGCAAAAAATGACACTTCAATGCCATCTAAAAACTCTTCTATCACGACTTTTTCAGCGGCATTTCCTACTAAATCGCCATAGAGCATTTCTTTGAGGGTGTCTTTGGCTTCTAATAAATTATTTAAAATAATAACACCCTTTCCAGCAGCTAAGCCATCTGCTTTTATTACGTAAGGGGCTTGTAGGGTTTCTAAAAATGCAAAGCCTTTTTCAATGCTTCCTTTTGTGAAAGTTTGATATTTGGCGGTTGGAATGTTATGCCTTTGCATAAACTGCTTTGAGAAATCTTTACTGCCTTCAAGTTGTGCGGCTTGTTTGTGCGGGCCAACTGTACAAAGTGCATCTTCATCAAAGTGCTGGTCTAAAAAATCAACCAAGCCATCAACCAAAGGCTGCTCTGGGCCTATTATCAATAGATTCACCTGATTTTGCTCAATAAAGTGTTTGATTGAGCTGAAATCTGAAAGTGAAAGCTCAACATTTTCAGCAATCTGCCCAGTACCCGCATTACCGGGTGCCACAAATAATTTTTCAAGCTTTGAGCTTTTATTTATGCTATGTGCAATGGCGTGCTCCCTACCGCCCGAGCCCAACAAAAGTACACGGTGTTTATTCATCGTAATTGATTTCTTTTTCGATCTCTCCATTGGCATTGTAGAAAATCCATTTACCCACGGGTTTATCGTTGCTAAAATGGCCTTTGTACCTGAGTTTTGAATTGGTGTAGTAGACCTCTGTGGGGCCTTCTTTTACTCCGTTTACATAGGTTGATTGGCTCCATAGGGTACCATCTTCATACCAGTATTTCCAAACCCCGTTTTTTATGTTTTGTTGCTCGACCAATCCTTCGGTTTCTTTTTTGCCATCAGGGTAAAACCTAGAGAGTTTTTCTTTGCCTTTTTCAAGGCTTCTGATGAGTTTTGGAGTGCCGTTTTCGTGCATTTCTTCTACTTTCTTGGTGTCGTTTAACGAGCAAGAAAAAAGCAAGCAGACAAGGAGTAGAGTCGAGAGTATTTTCATGAGATTAAATTGATAAATGCTTGTTCGTCAATCATAGGAATATTCAAACTTAAGGCTTTTTCTTTTTTCTTTGGCCCCATGTTTTCGCCTACAATGATTAAGGTCGTGTTTTTTGAGATCGAAGAAACATTTTTACCGCCATGTTTTTCAATCTCTGCTTTGATTTGATTGCGAGAAAATTTAGTAAAAGTACCCGAGACGACAATTTTCTCACCCGCAAGCGCAGTTGAGCTTAAGACTCTTTCTTGTTCTTGAAAGCAAAGACCTTGTGCTTTTAGAAAAGCAATTTTTGTCTGATTTTTAGCATTTGAGAAAAAATTGGTAAGGCTTTTAGCGATTTTATCTCCGATTTCATCTACATTGATTAACGTTTCAAAATCAGCTTGCATGAGCGACTCAATATTTCCAAAGTGTGCGCAAAGTTTTTTAGCAACCGTCTCGCCCACATAGCGAATGCCCAAAGCGTATAAAACCGATGAGAAAGGGCGTTGTTTAGAAAGCTCAATGCCCTGTAAAATATTCTGCACTGATTTTTCAGCCATGCGTTCTAAAGGCAGTAAGTCTTCGGCTTTAAGGGTGTATAAATTAGTAATATCTTGAATCAAGCCATGATCAAATAATTGCTCAACAGTCTCGCTGCCTAAGCTGTCAATATACATGGCTTTTTTAGAGATAAAATGATTGATGCGGCCTAATATTTGAGGTTTGCAGCCTTCAGTATTAGGGC
>JAHDHZ010000085.1 GCA_020631045.1 Flavobacteriales bacterium
TTGAGAAAGATATGGTGCATTTGGCCAAAAAAATACTTGAAAAATCAAAACGATTAGGCGTACGCATTCACTTGCCAAACGATGTTGTGGTGGCCGATGCCTTCTCAGATCAAGCCAACACTAAAGTTGTCGATGCAAGAGCAATTGAAAAGGGGTGGATGGGCTTAGACATTGCAGAGGTAAGTATCAAAAAATACAGCGATGTAATTATGCAATGCCAAACGATTTTATGGAATGGACCTATGGGGGTCTTTGAATTGGAGCCCTTTGCAAAAGGCACAATTGAGATAGCTAAAGCAATTACTAAGAGTACAGAAAACGGCAGCTATTCTTTGATTGGAGGGGGCGATTCAGTTGCCGCCATTAAAAAGTTTAATCTTCAAGAAAAAGTGAGTTATGTAAGTACAGGAGGGGGTGCCATGCTTGAATATTTAGAAGGCAAAGATCTGCCTGGAATTCAAGCAATTCAGACTGAAGATTAATCTAATTTCAGTACAGCCATAAATGCACTTTGAGGAATCTCAACATTGCCTACCTGGCGCATGCGTTTCTTTCCTTTCTTTTGCTTTTCTAAGAGTTTACGTTTACGGGTAATGTCTCCCCCATAACACTTAGCGGTTACATCTTTTCGTAAAGCCTTTACTGTTTCTCTAGAAATGATTTTAGAACCAATGGCTGCTTGAATTGCAATATCAAATTGCTGACGAGGAATGAGTTCTCTTAACTTCTCGCACATTTTCTTGCCCAAATTGTAAGCATTGTCTCTATGAACCAAAGCTGAAAGGGCATCTACTTGATCACCATTAAGCAAAACATCCATCTTCACTAAATTACTTTGTTGATGACCAATAGGTGCATAATCAAAAGAAGCATAGCCTTTAGAAATAGTTTTTAAGCGGTCATAAAAATCAAAAACCACCTCAGCAAGTGGCATTTCAAAGGTGATTTCTACGCGGTCGGTAGTGAGATATACTTGATTTTTTAAAATTCCTCGTTTTTCAATACACAGAGTCATGATTGGCCCTACAAAATCAGACTTAGTGATAATCTGAGCCGAAATAAAAGGCTCTTCTATATAATCTAAATGTACAGGATCAGGCATGTCAGAAGGGTTATTCATCACTACCAAATTCCCTTTTTTCATGTAAGCCTTATATGATACGTTAGGCACGGTAGTAATTACCGTCATATTAAACTCACGCTCTAAGCGTTCTTGAATGATTTCCATGTGCAGCATCCCTAAAAATCCACACCTAAATCCAAAACCAAGTGCTGCAGAACTCTCAGGCTCAAAGGTCAGAGAAGCGTCGTTGAGTTGAAGCTTTTCCATAGACTCTCGAAGCTCTTCATAATCATCGGTATCTACTGGGTAAATTCCAGCATAAACCATTGGTTTCACCTCTTCAAAACCCTGAATAACTTCAGTACACGGATTTTCTTTTAATGTTAAGGTATCTCCTACTTTGACGTCTTTAGCACTTTTAATACCTGAAATAATATAGCCAACATCCCCTGTTTTTATCTCTTTTTTGGGAATCAAATCAAGGCCTAGCGTTCCTATTTCATCAGCAACGTATTCAGTACCTGCATTAACAAACTTTACTTTGTCCCCTTTTTTAATTGATCCTTCTTTGACCTTAAAATAGGCAATAATTCCACGGTATATATTGAAAACTGAGTCAAATACTAAAGCTTGTAATGGTGCATCTTCTTTTCCTTTTGGCGATGGGATGCGTTCAATTACTGCTTTTAAAATATCTTCTACCCCTAAGCCTGTTTTTCCTGATGCAGGAATTACTTCTTCAGGCTTTCCACCAATCAAGTCAATAATCTGATCAGTCACCTCTTCAGGCATAGCAGAAGCAAGATCCATTTTATTGAGCACAGGAATAATTTCTAGATCATGCTCAATCGCTAAATATAAATTTGAAATGGTCTGCGCTTGAATACCTTGTGTAGCATCAACGATTAACAAGGCTCCTTCACAAGAAGCAATTGAACGAGAAACCTCATATGAAAAATCAACATGACCAGGGGTGTCAATTAAATTTAAGACATACTCTTGCCCTTCATAGGTGTAATTCATTTGAATGGCATGCGATTTTATGGTGATGCCACGCTCTCTCTCAAGATCCATATCATCTAAAGTTTGCTCTTTAAGCTCTCGATCAGATATGGCTCCAGTATGATGCAACAAACGATCAGCCAATGTGCTTTTACCATGGTCGATGTGTGCAATGATGCAAAAATTTCGAATGTGCTTCATAAGTGCACAAAGTTAGTCTTTACAAAGAGGTCTTCAAAAAAAAAGGGCCCGAAAATTCAGGCCCCCTTTCAAATCAAATCAAAAATAAAATGAAAACACTTTTTTACTACTGATGTAGGTTTAAAAGTATATTCTCTATCAAAAACAGAGCTTGTTATAAGGTGATGCTCTCATTTTTACAAGGATCGTCTCCATCAGAACAGACCTTGTAATGAAATGCATAACCTGTAAAGTATTCTGAAGCAACAGGATCATTCGGCACTTCAATCGTTGAATGAATTGCACCAGAACTAATCACCTCACTTTTCAAAGTTTGTGTATGTCCTTGCTCAACTTTCAAATACTCAAAAAATAGATTCGATGAAAATTCTTCTGTAAAAAACTCTCCAGAGTTCTCAACTTT